>CAZYHE010000157.1:0-8800 GCA_964647225.1 uncultured Anaerolineales bacterium | reverse complement strand
TGGGGCAAGCGCACCTGTCGCGTCTATCAGGGCAGCTACAGCGGTTGGGGTGTCGGCGCCGGCGCACAGGGCGCCGGGTTGGCGTGTGGCAGCAACTATCCAGACAATGCCAAGGCGGCGATGGACTACGGGCCATTCAGTTTGGTCGGTGCCACGGCAGCCAACATCGGGTTCAAGACGTGGTTCAACACTGAGGGGTATCCATTCGACTATGTCGCAGCGTATGCCTCGATAGATGGGACCAACTTCTATGGCACGGCCTGGTCCGGCAACTCGAACGGGTGGGTGGATAGGACCCTGGATCTGAGCAATGTTTTCACGATCGGGAACCTCTTGGGGCAGCCCAACGTGTGGATCCGATTGCGATTCCGCAGCGATGTGGACACCAACTTTTCCGAGGGCGCCTATGTGGACAACATCGTGCTGCGGAAATGTCTGGTCGGATCGTGCCCGACGACGGCCACAGCAACGCCTCCCGCCGGAAGCAACATCGTGGAGTTTGCCGTAACGGAGACCGGCGCGCCGTGATCGCGCCACCCTGAAAATGGGCTTGTAACATGATCCGCCGGACACCTGCACTGCGACCAAACGCAGTGCAGGTGCAAATGTTGCGCCGGGCGGCGCAAACACAATCCGGCGGATTGCGTTACAGTTTCACGTTCCCCTTCACCTTGTCACCCTGCCACCCTGTCACCGTGCCACCCTGTCACCGTGCCACCCCTTCCCCCCGCGCCGCGCCCGCCGCGACCGCGCCCAACTCCCCCTTCACCGTCTTCACCAGCGCATCCGCCTTCAGTTCCGGCAGCGCGTAGCAGGGGCCGCCGAGCGCGTTGGCGAGTTGCTGCGCCAGGCCGCGGTCGAACGCGGGATGTTCCATGTTGATGACGATGGTGCGCAGGTGGCTGTCGTGGATCATGCGCGCCATCCGGCCGGCTTCTTCCTGGGGCGGCATCCCGGTGACGCTGACGTTGCCCGCGCCGTCGGTCAGGATGATGATGAGCGGCTTGGTCTCCGGGTCGCGACGCTGCGCCAGCGTGCAGACGCGATAGGCGGCCAGCAGGCCAGCCGAGAGGGGCGTCTTCCCGCCGACCGGGATATCGCGCAGCGCGCGCTGGGCCAATTCGACGCTGGAGGTGGGCGGGAGCACCACGCGGGCTTCTTCCCGTTGAAAGACGATCAGCCCCACCTGGTCGCGGCGCTGATACGCATCGTGCAGCAGCGAGATGATCGCGCCTTTCGTGGCTTCCATCCGTTCGGCCGCGGCCATGCTCCACGAAGCATCCACGACAAAGAGCACCAAGTTCGAGGCCCGGCGCACGCGCACTTTCTTCTGGAGATCATGGCGCTTGACCACGAACGCCACTTTGCGCTCGGCGCGCTCGGCCACGCGCCGGCGCTGGAAGGGCGCGGCCGTGCGGATGGTGGCGTCGAACGCCAGGTCTTCGGGCCGGCCCAACATCGGTTTGGCGCGCACATAGCGGCCGCGCTTGCGCTGCGTCAGGGTGACGCTGCGCTTGCCGGCCGATTTGCGCGTCAGTTTATCCAGCGGCGTGTCGAGCCGCTTGGCCTGGAAGTCCGCGCCGATCTTGACCGGACGCGTGGGTTGCGGCCCACTGCCAGAGGACTGGGCCGGCGTGTCATTTATCGGATCGCCGCTAGCTGAGGTAGAAGTCTCTGACTGCTCAGTTAGCGGCCCGGTGCTTTTTTTACGCTGGCAGTTGTCTGCCCTGAATCAGCGGAAGGGGACGGCGTCTCCGGCGGCGCTTCGGCCCGCGCCTTCTTGAGCCGATCTTCGAGCTGCCCCGCGTCCATGACGGCTTCCTCGAACGGCTGGCGCTTCAGCCGGTGCGGCAACGCCAACTCGGCGGCCAGGAGGATGTCTTGCTCCTGGATCGCCAGCCGGCCCTGCCACGCGGCGTGAGCGCGCGCGGTCTTGAGGATCACGATGTCGGCGCGATGGCCGTCCACCTTGAAGGATGTCGTGAGCTGCGCGATGGTGTAGAGGTCGCGCTGGGTGTGCCGCACCTGGGGCAGCCGGTCACGCGCGGCGGCGATCTCCAGCGAGAGCTGGTCGTCGCGCGGCTCCCACTCCTGGTAGAAGCCCTCCGGGTCGCTCTCGTAGGCCACACGGCGCTCGACGATCGCCACGCGCTGCCGCGGATCGTGCAGGCCGTGCATGTCCACGCACAGGGCGAAGCGGTCAAGGAGCTGCGGCCGCAGATCGCCTTCTTCGGGATTCATGGTGCCGACCAGCATGAAGCGGGCCGGGTGGCTGAAGCTGATCCCCTCCCGCTCGACCACGTTGACGCCCATCGCCGCCGAATCGAGCAGCAGATCCACCACATGGTCATCCAACAGGTTGACCTCATCCACGTAGAGCAGGCCGCGATTGGCCGCAGCCAACACGCCCGGCTCGAAGTGGCGTTCGCCTTGCTGGATGGCCTTCTCGATGTCGAGGGTGCCGACCACGCGGTCTTCGGTGGCGCTGACGGGCAGATCCACGAAGCGGGTGCGCCGCAGGGTCGTCGGCAGCTTTTCCCCGCGCGCCAGGCGATCCCGGCAGTTGTCGCACAGGGAATCCAGGCCGCTGGGATCGCAACCGAACGGGCAGTCGGCCACCACTTCGATCTCCGGCAAGAGGGCCGCCAGCGCACGGGCCGCCGTGGATTTCGCCGTGCCCCGCTCCCCGCGGATGAGCACCCCGCCGATGGCGTTGCTGATCGCGTTCAAGATCAAAGCGCGCTTCATGCGCTCCTGGCCGACGATCGCCGTGAAAGGATAAGGTCTCAAGTTAGCCACGCATCATCTCCAAAGTTGGATTTGTCGCGAGATTATACCACTGGGCTGCGAAAGCGGAAAACCGGTCTTGACGCAATCGCGCTGCCGATGCTATGATGGTGCGGATGACTTCAAGGAAAAGGAAAAGGACACACTATGGCCCAACCCACATCGCTTCTCGAACTCAACAAGGCCGAACTGACCGCCCGGCTGGCCGCGTGGAACGCGCCGCGCTATCGCGCCGACCAGGTGTGGGAATGGCTCTACAAGAAGCTGGCCGCCGAGCCGGCGGAGATGACCAACCTGCCGGCGGATCTGCGTGACCGCCTGGCCGCCGAGCTGCCGGCCACCCCACTGACGCAAGCGGTTGAGCAGCGTTCGCGCGATGGGCAGACGGTCAAATGGCTCTTCCGGCTGCCCGACGGCCTGAGCATCGAGACGGTGTTGATGCTTTACGATGAACGCAACACGGTCTGCATCAGCACGCAGGCCGGCTGCGCGATGGGGTGCGTCTTCTGCGCCACGGGGCAGGCCGGGCTGGCGCGCAACCTGACCGCCGGGGAGATCGTGGCGCAGGTGTTGGCCGCGGCGCGCTGGCTGGCACATGACGCAACACGCAACACGCAAGGTGACGCAATACGCACTACGCAATACGCAGGCAACTCCGCCCAAGCTACGCTCACAGATCCTTCCGCCGCCCCGCGCCTGACTAACATCGTCCTCATGGGGATGGGCGAGCCGTTCGCCAACTACGACCGCACCTGGGCCGCGCTGCGCACCCTCACCGACCCCGACGCGTTCGGGTTGGGCGCGCGCCACATCACCGTCTCGACCGTCGGCCTGCCGCAGGGCATCCGCAGGATGGCCGACGAGCCGTTGCAGGTGAACCTGGCCGTCAGCCTCCATGCGGCCAACGATGTGCTGCGCACGCAGCTCGTGCCGATCAACCACCGCTACCCCGTCGCCGAGGTGATGGCCGCGATCAAAGAGTATCTCACCCACACCAAGCGCCGCGTCACCTTCGAGTATGCGCTGATGAAAGGCATCAACGACACGCCGGCGCACGCCCGCGAGCTGGGGGCACTGCTGAAGGGGCTGTTGTGCCACGTCAACTTGATCCCGCTCAACCCGGTCGCCGAGTCCCCCTATCAGCCGTCCACCGCCGAAAACGCGGCGACGTTCCAGCAAATCCTGGAAGCGCGGGGCATCGCGGCCACCGTCCGCATGCGCCGGGGGATTGATATTGACGCCGGCTGCGGCCAATTGCGCCGCCGGATGAACGGCTGAAATACCTTTGCCTTTTTCCTGAATTCGGTGTATCATTGCGCACGTCCGCAAGCCGGACGTACGCGTATGGGAAATTCGTCATTCGATGATTCAAGGAGCCGAGGGTTGGTCAAAATTGCGCCGTCCATCCTGGCCGCCGACTTTGCCGAGTTGGGCGCGGCCGTCCGGGCCGCCGAAGTCGGCGGGGCCGATTATATCCATGTGGATGTCATGGATGGGCACTTCGTCCCGAACATCACCATCGGGCCGCCGGTCGTGGCCGCGCTCCGCCGGGTGACCGCGCTGCCGCTGGACGTACACCTGATGATCGAGGCGCCCGACCGCTTCCTGGCCGATTTTGCCCGGGCCGGCGCCAGCATCATCACCGTGCATGTGGAGACGTGTCCCCACCTGCACCGCACCATCCAGGCGATCCGCGACCTGGGGGCCAGGCCGGGGGTCACGCTCAATCCGGCCACGTCGCTCGAAAGCGTGCGCGAGATCTTGCCCTACGTCAGCCAGGTATTGGTGATGACGGTCAATCCGGGCTTTGGCGGGCAGAGCTACATCTCGACGATGACGGCGAAGGTCGCGCGGCTGGCCGCGCTGATCAATGAACTGCCGGAGGGAATCGAGCGCGCGGAGATCGAGGTGGATGGGGGGATAGACGCCACGACGGCCGGCCCGGTTGTGGCGGCGGGCGCACGGGTGCTGGTGGCGGGCACGAACATTTTCCGGCACACGGGCGGCGTGGCGACGGGCATTCGCAGCCTGCGGGCCGCCGCCGGCGTCGGAACAAATGGTCGAGTCGGTTAAAAAGCAGCCAGCCGGCGGTATGACCGCCGGCTGGCTGCGAGAAGGGAAACCGGCCGATCAGGCCGGTTTCTGCCGGGTCTTCAGGCACTTTGCACAAATGTATATGCGCTTTGGGGTGCCCGACTCTGTCACCTTCATGCGCTGCACATTGACGTTCCAGCGACGCTTCGTGTGCCGCATGGAGTGGCTGACATTATTCCCGAACTGCGGCCCTTTGCCGCACACATCACATCTAGCCATTGAATACCCCCCGAATGCACAATGTCTTAACAAACGGATGACCGAGCCAAGAAGGCCCGGCCACATTGTTAGCTATAGTAGCACAAAGGGATGTTTTGCGCAAACCCGGATAGGCCGTGTTTTCATCGGCCGGCCGGTGCTCGAAGAGGAGAGGACGGCATGACTAAAACCAGACCAGGTCAGATCGAAATTTCGCCCCGCGCCATCGCCACGGTGGCCGGTGACGCCGTCTTGCGCTGCTACGGCGTGGTCGGCGTTGCCAGCAAAAACCTGATCGGCGGGTTGGCCGATCTGTTGCAGCCCGACCGCTGGGGCCGCGGCGTGGATGTGCGGATGCATGATGGCGCCGTGATCATTGACCTGTATGTGATCATCCAATACGGAACACGCATTTCAGAAGTGGCGCATGGCGTAATGAATAACGTCAAGTACAGTCTGGAGCAAGTGCTCGGCATCCCCGTGGCTGAAGTCAATGTCCACGTGCAGGGGCTACGCATGCTGCGTGAAACGGATTGACCCATTCCAAACCGGTGGAGGAACCTAGCTTGGCAACATCCGATAGCCCTGCTGCACGTGCTGTTTCAGCCGCCGCCGCGCCGCCCACTGCCGCCGCGCCGTTCTCCGGTGCGACATCTGGCGGGCTGGATGGCGCGGCCTATCGCGAGCTGCTGCACGCGGGCCTGACCTGGCTCGATGCGCATCACGATATCGTCAACGCGCTGAATGTCTTTCCCGTACCCGACGGTGACACCGGCACGAACATGCTGCTGACGATGAAATCGGCGCTCCAGGAGATCACCGCAATGCACGCCGCAACCGTCGGCCAAGTCGCCAAAGCCGCGGCGCACGGTGCGTTGATGGGCGCGCGCGGCAACTCCGGCGTCATCCTGTCGCAAATCTTGCGCGGGATCGCCCGCAGCCTCGACGATCAGCCCACGCTCACCGGCCCGCGCTTCGCCGCGGCCCTGGCCGAAGGCAGCCGCATCGCCTACAAAGGGGTCAATCGCCCGGTCGAGGGGACGATCTTGACGGTGGTGCGCGAGGCGGCCGGGGCCGCCGAACAGGCTGCGCAGATCAATCCCGACCTGATCTTCGTGGTGGCGCGGGCCGTGCGCGCCGCAGATGAGGCAGTGATCAACACCCCCAAGCTGCTCCCCGTGCTCGCCCAGGCCGGCAAGGTGGACAGCGGCGGCAAGGGCCTCTACTTCATCCTGGAAGGGATGTACCGGGCGCTCCGCGGCGAAGCAGTCGAATCGGCCGCGGTCGTGGCTGCCCAACCCGCTGCGCCCCCGGCGGTGCCGGCGCGACCGAGCAAAGGCCATCGTGAGATCCCGACCCTGGTTTACGGCTTCGACGTGCAGTTCCTCCTGGAAGGCCGGGGGCTGGACGTGGAGGCCATCCGGGCCGAGATCACGGCGATGGGCGACTGCCCGCTGGTCGAAGGGGATGCCAGCCTGCTCAAGGTGCATGTGCATGTGCCCAACCCCGGCGTGCCGCTCGGTTATGCGATCGGCCTGGGCTTCGTCACCGATGTCGTCGTCGAAAACATGGATGACATGCACATCCCGGAGATGCGGCCGGGCTACGACCCCGTGCCGCCGCGCTTCGAGCCTCCGGTCGAGCACGCCAAACCCACGCCCCCGGCCGAGGCCGAACGTCTGTTGGAAACCATCGAAGGGCCGGGGGTCATCGTGGTCGCGCCGGGTAACGGCCTGGCCGACGTGTTCAGGAGCCTGGGCGCACACATCATCGTCTCCGGCGGGCAAACGATGAATCCCAGCACCCACGACCTGTACACCGCCATCCAGAGGCTGCCGACCGACCAGGTCATCATCCTGCCCAACAACGGCAACGTCGTGATGGCCGCGCAGCAGGCCCAGGGGCTGGTTGAAGGCAAGTCAGTCGCCGTCATCCCCAGCAAAAGCGTGCCGCAGGGCATCAGCGCGCTGCTGGCGCTGAACCCGCATGTGAATCTGGCGCGCAACGCCCAGACCATGACCGCGGCCCTGGGCCACGTGCAGACGGGCGAAGTCACGAGTGCGGTGCAAGACGCGTTCTTCGATGGCATCGAAGTGCATTCGGGCGACGTGATCGGGCTGCTGAACGACCAGTTGACCACGAAAGGCGCCGACAGCAACGCCGTAGTCGAGGCGCTCCTGGGGCAGATGGGCGTCACCGATCTCGAAATCGTCACCCTCTACTACGGTCAGCCGGTCACAGCCGATGCGGCAAAGGCGCTGCAGGCCAGGCTGAGCGAGTTATTCCCCGACCAGGAAATCGAAATCGTCAATGGCGGACAGCCATTCTATCATTACATCATCTCGGCAGAGTAGTGCCGCATACTGAGGTTCGTGTGGCTCAAGTCAAAATCGTGACCGATAGCAGCGCGTTCTTGCCCGATCCCGGCCAGATCGCGAAATATGGCATCGAAGTCCTGCCGCTGACCGTGCGCGTCGGCGAGCAGAGTTATGGGGAACGGGTGCATCTCGCCGATGAGCCTTTCTTGCGCAAGATGGCTCAAAATGCCAAGCAGGTGTCCGTCGAAGCGCCGTCCATTGGCCAGGTCCGCCGCATGTTCGAGCGCCTCGGCCAGACCGCCGACAAGATCGTCTGCATCCACACCTCGGCCGCGTTCAATGATGTGGCGGCGGTCGTCGAGCAGGCAGCCAAGGGCTATGTCGGACGCCAACGCATCGTGGTGTTGGATACCGCGACCACTTCCATCGGTCTCGGCCTGATCGTCGAAGCCGCGGCCAGGGCCGCGGCCGAGGATGCGCCGCTCGCCGATGTAGTGCGGATCGTGCGCGGGATGATCCCGCACATGTACGCGCTGTTTCTTTCCGACAGCCTGGAATTCCTGGAGGTGTGGGGCCGGCTTGGTCCCGCCCAAACCTTCCTGGGTACCATGCTGGGGGTGAAACCGTTGGCGACGATGGAAGATGGCGACCTGCTGCCCATCGAGAAAGTGCGCAACTACCAGCGCGGCGTGGAAAAACTGTACGATTTCATCATCGAGTTCTCGCGCATCGAGCAGATGTACCTCATCCAACACGAGCTGGAAACTGAGGCGGCCCAACTGCTCGAACGCCTGGAGGCCGCCTATCCCGGCCGCGAGTTTCCGGTGATCGGGTACGGCCCGTCGCTGGCCGTGCATATCGGCCCGAAGGCGCTGGGGGTCATCGTGTACGAAGGCGTCCGATGAATAGTGCATTCTCCCGGCTCCTGAAAGTCCTCGTCCTGGAACGCCGGCAGGGCTATCGCAACAAAGCAGTGATCGGTGGGCTGGATAAATTCGCCAGCCGTTGGGAGGCCGACGCGCGCACCGAAATCCCCGATTCGCCGGTCGTCAGTGAGATCGTCTCCCTGCTGATCGGCTATCCTGCGGTCGAAGATGCCGCCGCCCGCGAGCGCATCGTGGAGTTGATCTTCCGCCGCGTGCGCGAGATCGCGCCGGAAGTGGCCGCCGCCGAAGAACGCGCCGCGCGGCCGTTCATGCCGCCCCCGCCCGCCCCCGCCGCCGCGCCACATGATGGCGTCCCGAGCCAGCCAAGAAATGTCCCCCCCGTCACGCCGCGGGACAGCGCCCTGAGCCAGCCAAAGGACAGCCTCCTGAGCCAGTCGAAGGACGCCGCCACACCGCGGGACAGCCTCCTGAGCCAGCCGAAGGACGCCGCCGCACCGCGGGACAGCATCCTGAGCC
>CAZYHE010000156.1:0-8804 GCA_964647225.1 uncultured Anaerolineales bacterium | reverse complement strand
GGCGGCGCGCGCAGCGGCAAGAGCACGCACGCGGAGAAGCTGGCGTTGGAACTGGGCGGGCCGGACGTGCTCTACGTGGCGACCGCCCAGGCGTTCGACGATGAGATGCGCGCCCGCATCGCCGCGCACCGGGCCGAGCGGCCGGCCGGCTGGCGCACGCTGGAGGCCCCATCCCTGATCCCCGCGCCGTTGGCCGAAGCGGCCGGGCCGGCGCGCGTCGTGCTGCTCGACTGCCTGACGCTGCTGGCGAGCAACGCGGTGCTGGCGCTGGGCGATGAACCGTCGGCCCGCCAGGCCGAGGTCGCCGTGGATGCCGAGGTGGCGGCGCTGCTGACCGCCTGCCGCGACAGCAGCGCGACCTGGATCATCGTCAGCAACGAGGTGGGGCTGGGCTTGGTGCCGCCCTATCCGCTCGGCCGCGCGTATCGGGATGCGCTGGGCCGCGCCAACCAGCGCATCGCCGCTGCCGCCGACCGCGTGCTGTTCATGGTGGCCGGGCTGCCGCTGACGGTGAAATAGCCGGGGCGGCGCGATCCTGCTGTTTCTGGGCTTTTTATGTGCGACGATCCCCGTGCAACCGGGTAACTGAATATTGGCTGGCAATCGGTTGTGCGACCCATTTGCCGAACGTGCTGAAATAGGCTAGAATTCGATATCGAATGTAAGATCGGGGGCAGGAGGCATGGACATCATGGGCTTAACTGCTGTGCAATACCTGACACCCACGAAAGTGCAGGTGCAAGAACGCGGGGCGGTAACCATTCCCGCCAACATCCGCCGCGAGATGGCGATCGCGGCGGGCGATATTTTCACAGTGCTGTGCGTGGGGGACAGTCTCATCATGACTCGCAAGCGGCTGGAATTGCCGGGAATCACGGCCGAGTTCGAGACCATCATGCGAGAAAGCGGAGTGACCGTGGACGATCTGCTCGAAGACCTGGATACCCAACGCGCAGCATATGTCAGAGAGCAGTATGGACTGGACGCCTAGAGTCTTCCTGGACACCAGCGCATTGATCGCCGGCCTTGCCTCTGCTACCGGCGCCAGCCATGTCATCTTGGCGTTGGCCGAGGCCGGTTTGGTTCAATTGGTCATCTCCGATGAGGTGTTAACCGAGGCCGAACGCAATCTGCAGGCCAAACTGCCACGTGCTCTTCCGGCCTATCGCCGCTTCTTGACGGCTTGTCCCCACCAACTCATACCTTCACCTTCTCGGAAAGATGTACTGATGGCTCTTCAGATTATCCACCCAAAGGATGCGCCCTTGCTGGCCGCAGCAATGGTGCAAGCGGTTGACTACCTGGTAACGCTTAATACTCGTCATTTCATGGACGACCCCGAAGTGTCTCGTCAAGCCGGCCTACGGATAGGTACCCCCGGCGATTTCTTGGGCTGGTTCCGGCAAGGTATCAAGGGCTGAAACGCCTGGTCGGTTTTCGACTCTGAGGCGCGCTGTTGACCTGAGTGCCATCCCCCTAATTGCTCAGAGGAGCGTTTTGTGGTATCCTCTCGGCCAGATGGTACAAAGCCCTACTGACGCACGGGCGAGCTTCGGTGATAATTGCGCTATGTAAAGTAGCGAACATGATCGTTACACACTTTCAGGAGGGAGACCATGATCGGGTTTGGGGGTTGGGGACTGTACTTGCTGTTCAGCCTGCCTGCTCTCATCTTGGGGCTTTGGGCGCAGTGGAAGGTGAAATCCACCTTCAGCAAGAATTCGCAAATCCGCACGATGCGGGGCTGGACGGGCGCCCAGGTGGCGCGCCAGGTGTTGGACGGCAATGGGTTGTACGACGTGGCGGTCGAGCGCGTCCAGGGGTTTCTGAGCGATCACTACGATCCGAGCAAGCGGGTTTTGCGGCTCAGCCCGGAGGTGTATGACAGCCCGAGCTTGTCGGCCGCGGGCGTGGCGGCCCACGAAGCCGGCCACGCGATCCAGCACAAGCTGGCCTATTCGCCGCTGCAACTGCGCAGCGCGATGGTCCCGACCGTGCAGATCGGCAGTTGGATCGGGCCGATCATCTTCATGATCGGTTTCTTCCTGCAGGGCGCGTTGGGCACGACCCTGGCGTGGGTCGGCGTGGCGCTCTTCGCGGCGATGGCGATCTTTGCGGTGGTGACGCTGCCCGTGGAGTTCGACGCCAGCCGGCGGGCCAAGCAGCAGCTCGTCGCGGGCGGCATCATCATCGGCAACGAGATGCGGGGCGTGAACGCCGTGCTCGACGCGGCCGCGCTCACCTACGTGGCCGGCGCGGTGCAGGCGATTTCGACGCTGTTGTATTACGTGTTTCTGCTTTCGGGACGACGGGATGAGTAACAACGAATCCAGGCACGGTTTGCTAGAAAGCAGATGAGAGGTGTATGCTGGGAGGTGGTGTCCATGCGAAGGATGCCGCCTCCTTTTAGTTTTTGACGCAGGGAATCGAGAAGCTGCTGGTGAGAGGATCTGTCTTGACAATCCCCCTCGTTTATCTTACAATCATAGTCATAAGGTAAGACGGAGGCCGCGATGGCAGTCATGGTTCGCTTATCATCCAAAGGTCAACTGGTCATCCCCGGCGCAGTTCGGCGTGCGCTCCAGTTGGGGCCGGGCGCGCAGTTAAATCTTGCAATCGTCGAACGAAAAATTGTGCTCGATCCCCTGCCGGCGGCATCGCCGCTGGACGCCCTGTATGGCCGCTTCGCCGGTCAGGATCTGCTGGATGACCTGGAGCGCGAGCACCGCCGAGAGATCGAAGATGAGCCAGCGATACGTCCTTGATGCGTGGGCGCTGCTTGCCATGCTCCAGGGCGAGGAGCCGGCCGCGTCACGCGTGCGGCAACTGCTCGCCGAAGGTGAACAGCGCCAGGTTGACTTGCGCCTATCCATCGTGAATCTGGGCGAGGTTTATTATCGCATCGGCAAGCGCAGCGATCGCGCGACCGCCCAGGATACGATCAGCCAAATCCGCCGTCTGCCGCTCACCATCGTATCCGCGACCGATGAGTTGGTCTGGGCTGCGGCTGAATTGAAGATGGAATTCGCTCTGTCTTATGCGGATGCCTTTGCCGCGGCGTTGGCCGCGAGTACGGATGCGATCCTGGTCTCGGGTGACCCGGAATTCGACCAGATCCACGATCGCGTCAGCCTGGAGAAGTTGCAGCGCGCCAGATAGCAGCGTTTGTCCCGCGGAGGTCGCCCATGGAAATCGAAGCCAAATTTGCGGTCCCCGACCGCACGGTCTATCGCCAGTTGGCGCGCGTGCGATCGCTTGCGCGCTTCACGATCCACCCCACCCGCGTCAGTCAGATTGCGGATCGCTACTTCGACACCGCCGATGGCCGGCTGCTGCGGGGCGGGTACGCCTGCCGTTTGCGCACCGAGGGCGACGTGATCGTCGCGACCCTCAAGGGGCTGGGCGGCGCGGCGGGCGCGGTGCATCGCCGGGCCGAGGAGGAGGTGCGGCTGGCGCAGTGGTCGCCCGATCCGGCCGCCTGGCCGGAGAGCGTCGCGCGCACCCTGGCGCTGGAGCTGGCCGGCGGCGCGGCGCTCCTCCCCCTCTTCGACCTGAGCCAACGCCGCGCCCGCGCCGACCTGCTCGAAGGCGCGCGCCGCGTGGCCGAGTTGAGCCTCGACCACGTGCGCACCGACCTGACGGGTCTCCGCCGGCCCGTCCGGGCTTCGTACTACGAGCTGGAAGTCGAGTTGGCCCCCGCGGGCCACGAGACGGATCTGGCCGAGGTCGCCGCCGAGCTGGCGAATGCCTGGTCGTTGCAGGGGGAGTCGCGCTCCAAATACGAACGGGCGCTCGAGCTGCTGCGCCAACGCCAGGCCGCGGAGGCGCTGGCGCTGACCCCCGAAGAACGCCGGGCGCTCGGCGTCTACGCGGCGGCCTCGGCCACGCTGTTCAGCCACCGCGCGGTGGCCGTGCTCGGCTGGAGCGATGGGCTGCCGGCCGCGGAGGTCGCCGACCGCGCCGGCCTGTCGGCCGGCCGGGTGCGCTATTGGGTGCGCGCCTTTCGCGCCAACCGGCTCGGCATCTTCGGCGACGACGCGGGCGCTGAGCCGGCCGCCGCGATTGACCCACCGCCTCCGCCGCCCGACGGTTTAAACCGTCCGCCGGCCGCCAGCAGCCGAACCTCGACCGTCCCGCCGGCCGCCGTCCGCACCGTGAAGCAGCTTTGCGCGGCGCACAGCGTAGACATGCCCCACGCCCGCCATGTCGCCGGCCAGGCGGGTCTGCTGTTCGATGCGCTCAGGACGATCCACAAGCTGCCCACGAAGCGCCGCGCCCTCCTGCGCAGCGCGGCCCTGCTGAACACCATCGGCGCGGCGCGCGATCCGGCGCACGGGCACGTGGCCGGCCGCGATATCATCCTAGCCGCGCCCTTGCAGGAGGTCAGCACGGGGGAGCGGCTGGCGCTCGGCTGCATCGTCGCCTTCGGCGGGGGCAAGGTGCGCGCCGACCGCGAGCCGACGATGACGGCCCTGGATGAGAAGACGCGCGGCCACGTGCTGGCGTTGGCCGCGCTCGTCCGGGTGGCGGAGGCGCTGGATGCGTCCCGCTCGCAGACCACCGAGATTCAGGCCCTCGCGGCGGTGGACAGCCCGCGCTGCGAGATCACGCTCGCCGGCCCGCTGGCTGCGCTCGACGCGGCCCAGGCCAATCGGGAGGCCGACACCTGGCAGCAGATTTTCAAGCACAAGCTGATCTTTGTCGGGACGCCGGCCCTCGCGGAAAGTCCCGCTCCGCCCGCCGTCCCGGAGCCGCCGGCCGCGCGGGACGCCGCGGCCGGCGCGCCGGTCAAAATCCCACCGTTGGCGGCCGACGACCCGATGAGCGAGGCCGGCCGCAAGGTGCTGACGTTACATTTTGGCCGGATGCTGGCGAACGAGGCCGGCACGCGGCTCGGCGCAGACCCCGAAGCGCTGCACGATATGCGCGTGGCGACCCGGCGGATGCGGGCCGCGTTCGCGCTGTTCGAGCCGCACTATGATGCGAAGGTCATCGGCCCGTTCGGCAAGGGGCTGCGCCGCACGGGGCGCACCCTGGGCGCGGTGCGCGACCTGGATGTGCTGCTGGAGAAAGCCCGCGCCTATGCCGCCGGTCTGCCCGCCGAGGCCGGCGGGGTCGAGCCGCTCCTGGCGGCGTGGGAGGCGGCGCGCGACACTGCGCGGCGGAAGATGCTCGAACACCTGGACGGGCCGGCCTATCGCAAGTTCGTGGCCAAGTTCGGCGCGTTTCTTGCCACCCCCGGCGCCGGGGCGGCCGCGCTCCCGCCCGATGCCGCGACCCCGGTTCAGGCGCGCCACGTCATCCCTGGCTTGATCCTGACCCGCTACGCGTCGGTGCGGGCCTACGAGCGACTGCTGCCGGGGGGCGCGCTGGCGGCCTATCACGCGCTGCGCATCGAATGCAAGGGGCTGCGTTATGCGCTGGAGTTCTTCCGCGAGGTGTTGGGCGAGGAGACCCCGGCGCTCATCAAGCAGGTCACCGCGCTGCAAGACCTGTTGGGCGAGCTGCAAGACGCTTGCGTAGCCGAGGGGCTGCTGGCGGACTTCCTGGCGGAGCGCCGCAAGCAGCTGGGGAAGCACAGCGCGGCCGAGGCCCTGGCGGGGATCGAGGCGTACCTCGCCGCGCAGCACGCCCGGCAGGCTGAGCTGTTGGCCGCCTTCCCCGCGCCCTGGGCCGAGCTGATCGGCCTCGAGTTCCGGCGAAAACTGGCGTTGGCGATCTCGGCGATTTGAAACGACTCGGTGGAAATATGCCGGCGGCCGTCACTGCGAGGAGTGGAGTTTGCGACGAAGCAGTCTCATACCATGCCCGGAGATTGCTTCGGCCCAAACGACGGGCCTCGCAATGACAACCCCTTGGGAGATTTGCGCCAGCGAGTATTTGCGTAGCAGGCTTGTGATAACCACGGAGGGAGTTCCATGCTCGAAAAAATTGACCTGACCAAAGAGCTGAAGAAAAAGGACTGGAAAGAGCTGCGCCCCGCGTTACAGCGTCAGCTCTACGACCTGGAACGCGCCGGCTTCGAGGCGGGGATGCCGACGGTGATCCTCTTCGAGGGCTGGGATGCCTCTGGCAAGGGCACGACCATCAACATGCTGACCCAGCGGCTCGACCCGCGCGGCTTCCGCGTGTGGCCGATCCGGGGGGCGCGCACCTCCGAGCAGAACCGTCCGTGGCTCTGGCGCTTCTGGCTCAAGCTGCCCAACCGGGGCGAGATCGCGATCTTCGACCGCAGTTGGTATGGCCGGGTGCTCGTCGAACGCGTCGATAAGCTGATCTCTGAGCCGGAGTGGCAGAAGGCCTATCGCGACATCGCCGACTTCGAGCAAATGTTGGCCGAGGATGGGCATGTGCTGGTCAAGTTTTGGCTGCACATCAGCAAGGCGGAGCAGCGGCGCCGGTTCCGGCTCCTGGAGAAGGATCCGTTGCTGGCCTGGCACGTTGCGCCGGAAGATTGGGAGCATCACCGCCAATACGATGACTACTTGCAGGCGGCCGAAGAGATGCTGGAGCGCACCGAAACCGAGTGGGCGCCCTGGAACATCGTCGAAGCCACCGACCAGCAGCATACCCAGTGGCAGGTGCTGCAAACCATCGTGGATGCGCTGGGGCGCGGCCTGCGGGCGCGGGGTATAGATACTGAGGCGTTGAGCGCCGAAGCGATGGCCGCGAAAGCCGCTGCCGGGTGAGCGAAAGGGCTACAAATTGCAATTTGCAAATTGCGAATTCGGGAACTGCCGATTTGCGATTTGCGATTCGCTGATTTGTCGTTTTGCAGGAGGTCATCATGTCCATCCTTTCCCAGGTCAATCTAAACCAATCCCTGACCGATCAGGAATACCAGGAGCAGCTCATCCGCCACCAGGTGGCGCTCGGCCAGTTGGCCTATCAGGTGTACGTGCAGAAGCGGCCGGTGGCGCTCGTCTTCGAGGGGTGGGACGCGGCCGGCAAGGGCGGCGCGATCAAACGCCTGACCGAGCGCCTCGACCCGCGCGGCTACGTGGTTTATCCGATCGCCGCGCCGGCCGGCGAGGACAAGACGCACCACTACCTCTATCGCTTCTGGCGCCGGCTGCCGGAGCGCGGCCAGATCGCCATCTTCGACCGGAGTTGGTATGGCCGGGTGATGGTGGAGCGTGTCGAGGGCTTCTGCACCGAGGCGGAGTGGAAGCGCGCCTACCGGGAGATCAACCAGTTCGAGCGCCAACTGGTGGATTTCGGCACGATCATCTTCAAATTCTGGATGCATGTCAGCAAGGATGAGCAGTTGCGCCGCTTCGAGGAACGCCAGGGGACGCCCTACAAGTCGTGGAAGCTCACCTCGGAAGACTGGCGCAACCGCGAGAAGTGGGAGCCGTATGAGGTCGCCGTCGAGGAGATGCTGCTCAAGACCAGCACGGTCACCGCGCCGTGGACCATCGTCGAGGGCAACGACAAATCGTGGTCGCGCATCAGGGTGCTCAAGACGGTGGTCGAGACATTGAGCCGGGAGTTGGATTTCCAGCCCGATATCCTCCTGGCGAAGCCAGACAAGGCCGCGAAAAAGCCAAAGGCCGATGATGAGGCTGAAGATTCGGCGGGCAAGCGCAAGAAGACCCAAAAAGACAAAGTTGTGGGAGCGAAGAATGACCATTGACCAAATCAGGGACGCGATCAAATCACGGATTTGGCAGGCGATTGCCAGCAGTGGGGTCAGCGTGGCGGCGATCCCCAAGGCCGACCTGGAGAAGCTCGTAGATCAGATCGCCCGCGAGGTATTGCTGGGCGTGGACGAGGTGATTGACCCGGCGCCGGCGATTCCAGAGCTGAAGACCGTTGCACCGGTCGCGGCCGCGACCAGCGCAGCGGCGAGCGAGGAAAAGCTGCTGTGGGAGGGCCGCCCCTTCCTTTCGTTCGTCGAGCGCTACTCGGTGACGAGCGAGCGGGTGCGCATCGTGACCGGCCTGCTGGGGCGCGACCACGAGGACATCGAGCTGGTGCGCGTCCGAGATGTGGATTGGAAACAGGGGATCAGCGAGCGCATCTTCGGCATCGGCGACATCTTTCTGAACACTGCCGACCCGACCCGGCCCCAGGCGGTGCTGCGCAATGTCAAGCATCCCGAGGTCGTGCATGAGACGGTCCGCCGCGCGATGCTCGAAGTCCGTAAGAAGTATCACGTCATCTTTGAACAAGAACTGTGACCCGGTGATCGGCCTGTTCGATTCCGGCGTGGGCGGCCTCTCGGTCGTGCGCGAAGTGCGGCGCCAGCTTCCCGCCTGTCCGCTGGTCTACCTGGCCGATCAGGGCCATGCCCCCTACGGGCCACGGCCGCTGGCGGAAATCCGCGAGTTCGCCGGCGGGATCACCCGTTTCCTCCTGGCGCAGGGGGCGCAGGTCGTCGTGGTCGCGTGCAACACGGCCTCGGCGGCCGCGCTCCATTGGCTGCGCCGCGAGTTCCCCGGCGTCCCCTTCGTCGGCATGGAGCCGGCGCTCAAGCCCGCGGCCGAACGCACCCGCACGCGCCACGTCGGCGTGATCGCGACCGCCGCGACCTTCCAGGGTGAGCTTTTCGCCAGCCTGGTGGATCGCTACGCGGCCGATGTGGTGGTACACACTCAGGTGTGCGCGCAGTTGGTCCCGCTGGTCGAGGCGGGCGAGCTTGATTCGCCGCGCACGCGCGCCGCGGTGGCGGGCTATCTGGCCCCGCTGGCCGCGGCCGGCATTGATGAGTTGGTGCTTGGCTGCACGCACTACCCGTTCCTGCGGCCGCTGATCGAAGAGGTGGTTGGCCCGCATGTCGAGGTGATTGACCCGGCCGGCGC
>CAZYHE010000155.1:1233-8806 GCA_964647225.1 uncultured Anaerolineales bacterium | reverse complement strand
TTGCCGTGCAGCCCCATCAGGTGCATGAAACGATCCATCACGTAGGCGCCGCGGGCCAGATAGCCGACATCCTCGAGCGCGCCCAAGACCGCGAAAAAGATGATCAGGATGGGCAGGAAGGCGAACACCGTGCCCACGCCGTGGATCAAGCCATCGGAGACGAGGCCAAAGAGCCAGGCGGGCGCGCCGCCGAGCAGCGCCCCGGCCACCGCATCCAGCGCGTCGAGCACGTGCGTTGAAAGCCAATCGGCGACGGGCGTGGCGATGGTGTAAGTGAGCCAGAACGCCAGCCCCAAAATCGCCAGGAGCAGCGCCAGCCCAGCCAGCGGATGCGTGGCGACGCGATCAATCCGCTCGGTGTGGGTGATCGCGCCGGCCTTGGGCTGCGTCACCGCCGCGCGCACCATCCGGCCGATCCACTCGTAGCGGCCGCCCGCAATGTCCAGGTAGGCGTCTTCATGCTTGAGGAGCAGGGCGTGGAGCTGTTGCCACGTCTCTTCGGGGAGCGCCGCCTGCATCATGGCCGTGATTTCGGCGTCCCCTTCCAGCAGTTTGAGCGCGACCCAATCCTGGGGATAGGGATCGGGGGTGTGCGCGGCGATCAGCTCGCGCACGGCGGCCAGCACCGGCTCGTGTTCGGGTCGGATGGCCGGCCGCACCGGCGTCCATTTTTGCGGCTGGGCGGTCACTGCGACCGCCGCCTCCATCAATTCCTTGACGCCCTGATTCTTGGTGGCGACGATGGGGATGACCGGGATGCCGAGCGCGGCCTGCAAGACGTGCGGCTCGACATGGATGCCGTGCTGCTCGGCCACATCGAGCATGTTCAGCCCCAGCACGAGCGGCTGACCCAGCGCCAGGAGTTCGGCCACCAGGTAGAGGTTGCGCTCCAGCGCGGCCGCGTTGACCACGGCGATGGCCGCGGCGGGCCGCTCGTGAATCAGATAATCGCGAGCCAGCCGCTCCTCTTCTGAATTGGCGGTGAGGCTATAGGTGCCTGGCAGATCCACCAGGTTTACGACCACACCATCTTGGCCGCGGAAGGCGCCGGTTTTCTGCTCCACCGTCTTGCCGGGCCAATTGCCCACATGTTGGCTCAGCCCGGTCAGCATGTTGAAGACCGTGGACTTGCCGACGTTCGGCTGGCCGACCAGCGCGATGGTGTTGGCCCCAGGCAACCGGGGCGGACGGCTTAAGCCATCGGGACCGGTATCGTGACAGTTTGTCTGCATCAGGCCATACTCGCGACCAGGACTCTGGCGGCTTCATGCCGGCCCAGCGCAACCAACGTCCCGCGCACCGAGACCAACATGGGGCCGTGGCCGTAATTCTGCATGACCTTCACGGCCGCGCCCGCGGTGAATCCCAGGTTGGCGACGCGGCTGCAAAAATCGTGGCCGCCTTGCAGCGAATGGATGAGCGCCTCGCCTCCCGCGGGCAGGGCGCTCAAGGGTGTGGCGGTGTCAATCGCGGCCATCTTCACGACCTTCTGTGCTCGGCAACCCGGCACTGCATTCCGCGCACAAACCGTATAGCGTCAGTGCGGCCTTCTCAACGGTGGCGCGATGCTGCGCCGCATACTCGGCTTTGATCGCTTCGATCTCCGGGGCCGGGAATTCGGTCACCTGCCCGCAGCCGGTGCAGATGAAGTGATGGTGCTCGACCGGCGTCACCGGGTCGTACCGCTCGGATCGTTCGCCGTCCGGCCCGCTGTCCAGGTGACAGTGGCTCACCAGCCCGGCGCCCTCCAGCCAGGCCAGCGTCCGATAGACGGTGGATGCATTCAGGCGGGGATCGCGCTCCTGCACCAGCGCGTAGACTTCCTCGGCCGTCGGGTGGCCGCTGAGCGTTTCGAGCGTTTCAAGGATCAACCGCCGCTGGGCCGTCATGCGGCCGCCGGTGGCACGCAAGGCCTGGGTCGCTTCATGAACCAATTGCGCCATCGAATCTCCTTGTTGCAAGTCTGTTGCGGTAACGATACCCTATGTGACCCTGGCTGTCTATGACACAGGTCACAATGCTCAGTTTTTTTCCTGTGTGCTTTGCTTGACAAACCGCGCTGACCGTTATATGCTACCCATCAGCGGCCTGAAACCTATCCAAAAACCACGGGCGCTGAGCGCGTCTCAGCGCTTTTCGATAGGCTCAAGGCCCATTTTCAGATAGATTTTTATTCCACAATGCACAGGGGAGGCTCCCATGCGCGTCGTCGCTCTCATCCTTGCGGGCGGGGCCGGCACCCGGCTGGGCGTGCTTTCAGATCAGCGCGCCAAGCCCGCGGTGCCCTTCGCCGGACGGTTCCGCGTCATTGATTTTACTCTCTCGAATTGCGTTAATTCCGGCATCTTCGATGTCGGCATCCTGACGCAATATCTGCCGCGCTCGCTCAACGAGCACATCGGCATCGGCCGGCCGTGGGATCTCGACCGCAGCCGGGGCGGCGTGCGCCTGCTCCAGCCGTATCAAGGCCGCGGGCACAAGGACTGGTATGGCGGGACGGCCGACGCCGTGCTGCAAAACCTGGACTATCTGCGCGACCGCCGCGCCGACACCGTCGTCATCCTCTCCGGCGACCACATCTACAAGATGGATTACCGGCCCATGTTGCGGCTGCACGAGGCGCGCCGCGCCGATCTCACCGTGGCCGTGATGAATGTCCGGCCGGAGGAGACCGATCGTTTCGGCATCGTGCTGACCGACGGTGACGGCCGGGTGACGCAGTTCCTCGAAAAGCCGAAAGATGCGCCGAGCACCCTGGCGAACATGGGCGTCTACGTCTTCAACGTGAACGCCCTGGCCGAACGGATGCAGGCATTGGCGCCGAAGCACCCCGATCTCGACTTCGGCAAACATGTCATCCCCAGCATGGTCGAATCCCACGCCATCTACACCTTCCCGTTCGAGGGCTATTGGGTGGATGTGGGCACGGTGGACGCTTACTGGCAGACCAGCATGGAGTTGACCTCGGGGCAATCCCAATTGAACCTCTACGATCCGGCCTGGGTCATCCATACCCGAAGCCAGGAGCGGCCGCCGGCCAAGCTCGGCCCGCAAGGCTCGGCGCGCGACAGCCTGATCTGCAACGGCTGCACCGTGCGCGGGCAGGTGAGCCGGTCGGTGCTTTCGCCGGGGGTCTATGTGTCGCCGGGGGCCGTGGTGCGCGATAGCATCATCATGAATGACAGTTGGGTGGGGCCGGGCGCGGTAGTAGATTGCTGCATCCTGGACAAAGACGTCGTCGTCGGGCCGGGCACAACCCTGGGCTGGGGCGACGACCTCAGCACGCCGAATCAGCGTTACCCCGACCGCTTCAACACCGGCCCGACCATCGTCGGCAAAGGCGCGCACATCCCGGCCAACCGCCGCATCGGTCGGAATGTGGTCATTCAGTCGGAAGTGGACGAAGCCGCGTTCAGCGCGTTCAGCGAAACGATCCCGAGCGGGGCGACGGTAGAATGAAGCAGGTAGACAAGGAAACCGGGAAACAAGGAGCAAGGGGGGCGTCATGGCTGTTTTTGCGATGATTCTGGCCGGCGGTGAAGGGCCGGCGCTGAGTGTGCTGACGGCGGTCCGCTCTGAGGCGGCCGTGCCGTTCGGGGGCAAATATCGGATCATTGATTTCACCCTGTCGAACTGCGTCAATTCGGAAATTTTCGACGTGGCCGTGCTGACCCAATATCAGCCACGCTCCCTGAATGACCACATCGGGGTGGGCCGGCCCTGGGATCTCGATCGCACCAGCGGGGGGGTGCGCCTGCTCCAGCCGTATCAGCGCGCCAAAGGGGAACGCGGGGCCTGGCAAGAAGGCACGGCTGACGCCTTGCGCTTCAACCTGGAGAGCCTCCCGGCCGCGGCCGATGATGTGCTGATCCTGGCGGGCGATCACATCTACATGATGGATTACCGGCCGCTGCTCCGGTTCCATCACGACTGTGGGGCTGATGTGACGATGGCCGTGCGGCAGGTGCCGGCGTTCGAGGCGCATCGGTTCGGCATGGTGGTCGCCGATCCGGGGGGCGACGTGGTGGAGTATGAGGAGAAGCCCCGGCGCACCCGCAGCACGACGGCGAGCATGGGCATCTATGTCTTTCGCCGCGCGGCGCTGATCAAGGCGCTGACCGCCGGATCGGGGAAACAACAACACAACCTGGGCGGCGAGGTCATCCCGGCCCTGGTGCGCTCGGCCAAAGTCTACGCGTACCCGTTTCAGGGCTATTGGGCCGATGTCGGCACCATCCAGGCATACTACGAAGCCAACATGGCGCTCCTGGGCGAATCCCCCGCGCTCGATCTCGATGTGCATGACTGGGATTGGGTGATCCACACGCGCAGCGAAGAGCGGCCGGCCGTGCGCTTCGGGCCGGAAAGCCGGGTCGAACGGGCGATGTTCTGCGATGGCGGTCAGGTGGATGGCACGGTGATCAACTCGGTGATTTCGCCGGGGGTGCGCGTGGCGCCGGGCGCGGTCGTGCGCGATTCGATCGTGATGACCGATGCAGTGATCGAGGCCGGGGCCGTGGTGGATCGCGCCATCATTGACAAACGCGTCGTGGTCGGCGCCGACGCCCAGGTCGGTGCGGGTGACAGCAACACGCCGAACCTGAAGTGGCCGGAACGCCTCAACACCGGCATCACCGTGGTCGGCAAGCGCGCGGCCATCCCGCCCGGCACGACGATCGGCCGCAATGTGGTCATCTCACCGTATGTGGCCGCGAAGGATTTCCCTGGGCCAGAGGTGGTGAGCGGGGAAACTGTGGGGCGGTAGCGGGAGTGTGGGTGCAGCGTATCAGTTCACCGGGTAACGACGCGCGACCGGGCTGGGGTTGTACTTCTATCGGGCAAGGTGGTATGATCCCCAGGTAGAATGCTTCCTGGAGACGAATCGTTTTGTGCGTCAGCCGGGACGCCATACAGGGGCTATCCATGTCCAACCTCCATCGTCTCAGCCGCGTCTTGCTGGCATTCCTTGCCATACAAGTGGCGCTTGTCTCGCCTTCCTGGAGCCAGGCCGCGCCGCCGCCGCCGCTCTACCTGGTGACGCTGCCCGCGGCCGACCGCGAGGCGCGCTCCGCGCTGGCGAGCCGGGGGATCGCGATTGACGCGATCGGCCCCGGCACGGTCACGACCGTAGTGGGCGCTGCGCAGGCGCTGGACTTCTACCGCCTCGGCCTGGCGCCCCTGGCCGTCACCCCCCTCGACTTCCCGCCCACGGACAGCGCCTATCACAACTACGCCGAGATGTGGACGGCGATCGAACAAGTCACCGCGGCCCATCCCGATATCACGCGCGTCTACACGGTCGGGGTCAGCCTGGAGGGGCGGGCGATCCCGGCGATCAAAATCAGCGACGCGCCGGACACCGACGACCCGACCGAGCCGGCCGTGCTCTTCTTCAGCCTGACCCACGCCCGCGAGCACCTGACGGTCGAGATGGGGCTGGCGATCATCCGCCTCTTCACCGAAGGCTACGGCGCCGATCCGGTTCTCACCAACCTGGTCAATACGCGCGAGATTTGGGTGATCCCCAACGCCAACCCGGATGGCGGCGAATTCGACGTGGCAGGCGGCCATTATCAAGGATGGCGGAAGAACCGGCGGCCCAACCCCGACAGCACCGTGGGGGTGGATTTGAACCGCAACTACGGCTATAACTGGGGGTGCTGCGGTGGATCGAGCGGCACGCCGAGCAGCGACCTGTATCGCGGCCCAGCAGCTTTCTCCGAGCCAGAGACACAGGTCGTGCGTGATTTTGTGCTGGCACACTCTGACATCACCGCCGCCATCACCTTCCACACCTACGGCGAGCTGATCCTCTATCCGTTCGGCTACACCTATACCGACCGGCCAGCCGACATGCCCCTCATAGATTATCAGACGTTCGTCGCCCTGGCCGGACAGATGGCGGCGACCAACGGCTACACGCCGCAGCAGGCCAGCGACCTCTACATCACGTCCGGCGATGCCGTGGACTGGCTCTACGGCACGCGGGGCATCTTCGCCTTCACGTTCGAGATGTATCCCATCGGCTCTCCCGGCTTCTACCCGCCGGCCAGCGTGATCGAGCAGCAAACGGAGCGCAACCGCGCCGCGGTGACCTATCTGGCCGGCATCGCGGACAACCCGCGCAAAGTGATCGGGAGCGGCGGAGATGTCGTCTCGCCGACGGTGAGCATCGCGACCTCGGCTAAACTCGTCCTCCCCGGCCAGCCCATCACTGCGACGGCCACCGTGACCGACGACGTGGAGGTGACGCTGGTCGCGTGGCAGGCGGACGGCCAGAACATTGCCATGCAAACCCAGCCGCCCTTCAGCCTGACCTGGACGCCGGTTACGACCGGAACGCACACCGTGCAAGCATTCGCCTTCGACGCGGGCGGCAACTCCGGCGTCTCGGCCCCGGTCACGATCACCGCGGCCAGCCCCCTGCGCACGTTTTTCCCGCTGTTCCGCGCCGGCTCGGCGCCGGAGGGCCATTTTGACGGCTTCCCCCGCTTCCCGTACGCTCCGCGTTCTGCGCCATGACAGACTTCCGACCCGCATCCGAGCCAACATGATCCAAACCCGCTTCATCCTCGTCCGCCACGGCGAAACGACCTGGAACCTCGAAGGCCGGCGCCAGGGGCAATCGGACAGCCCGCTGACCGCGCGCGGCCTGGCCCAGGCGCGCGCCATCGCCGAACGGCTCGCCGACACGCCTGCGCCGGCCGACGCGCTCTACAGCAGCAACCTGACCCGTGCCTGGCGCACCGCGGGGGAGATTTCGGCCATGTGCGGCCTGCCGGTGATCGGGGATGAACGGCTGCGCGAAAAGAGTTTCGGGGTCATCGAAGGGCTGCGGCAAACTGAGGTGGAAACCCGCTACCCCCAGGTCGCGGCCTGCCTGGCGGAAAAACGGCCTGATTATGCGCCGCCGGGCGGTGAAAGCCTGGCCGCGGCCCAACAGCGCGGGATCCACGCGCTGGCGGATCTGGCCCGGCGGCACGCGGGCGGCCGCGTGATCGTCGTCTCGCACGGCGCGCTGCTGGGGATGTTCCTGCGCCACGTCCTCGGCCTCAGCCTGACCGCGCCGCGGCATTTCACGCTGGAAAACGGCAGCCTGAGCTTTGTATCCTATCGGCACGATGCCGCGGCATGGCACATCACCTCGTTCGGGGAGGTGTCGCATTTGCGGGAGATATGATCAACATCGCATCGCGATCATCGCGCAACTGCAATACCGCGATCGCCTCTACAATTCCACCCACTCCGCGCCCGTGACCCGCGCCAGCTCTCCCGGCGCGATGCGCAGCAGCGTGTGATCGTCGCCGCCCCCGCCGTAGATCGCGTCCCAGGCCAGCACGCGGCGGTCGAGCAGGGTGGGCAGCACCGCGGGATGACCGAAGGGCGGCACGCCCCCGGCCGGGTAGCCGGTGAGCCGCAGCACGGTCTCGGCGTCGGCCAGCTTCACCTGCTTCTTGCCGACGCCGAACCGCTCCGCGATGGGCCGGCGGTCCACGGCCGCGTCGCCGCTGGCGATCACCAGGACCGGCGCATCGCGCACCAGGAAGAGCAGCGACTTGATGATCTGCCCCGG
>CAZYHE010000155.1:0-1133 GCA_964647225.1 uncultured Anaerolineales bacterium | reverse complement strand
GCCAACGACTGCCCCACCAGGTGCGTCTTCGTGCGATGGAGCGGCAGATAGCCCTGGGCCACCAACGCCGGGGTCGGGAGGCTGGCTTCGTCGGGCTTGTCCGACACGGCGATCAACAGGCAGCCGCGGCGGCGCAGCCAGCGGGCGAAGTCGAACACCTCGCGGGTCAGGCAGATCTCTTCCACCAGCCGCCGCGCGAGCGGCACGTCGGCGGGCAGATGCCCCATCCGGCCAACCGTCTCGATGTACTCGCGACGTCGAAACGCCTTGAACGGCGTCGCGTCGCCGGCGCGCACCCGCGCATAGATATCACCATGCAGCGCCCGCAGCCCGGCGCTCGGCAGCTCATCCTGGCGGGCGTCCACCTGGGCGATGAAGTCGTTGAAGCGCGTCAGCTCCCCAGACTCGACCTGCCGCAGCAACTCTTCCAGGGCGATGTAGCCGGCGCTGATCATCAGGCAGAGGTAGGCGACATAATCCTGGTTGTCGGTCGTGAACGGATGGTATTTCGGCGGGATGAGCGCGGTGTAGGCCCGCCGGAAGGCCGCCTGATCGAACGCCGCGCCCAGCGCGTCGGCCACGGTCGCTTCGATCGCCGCCACGCGCGCCCGATCAATCGCGGTGTCGTTGCGGCCGCGCGCGCCCAGCGCGGTCTTGTCAATATCCACGATCACCGCGGTGCGCGCATCCAACGCCGCGCCTTCGGCCAGCATCCAGTCGGCAAACTCGGCCAGGGCGGTCCAACGGTTGGCCGAGAAAACGCCGTCCTTGATATCCACGGCCAGCGTCTCATCGCGCTCCGCGCCGATGAAGGCCCAGCCGCGCCAGCCGCCCGCCGCGCGCACGTTGCGAAACGCGTTGCCGTCGGCCAGCGCCGTGTCGCCCAGGTAAACCAACTCGGCCAGCTCGGTCCGCACGCCATCGAGGCTGCGACCGCGGCGGAGGAACCAGGCCAATACCTGCGCGAAGGCCGGGTCTTGTTTGCGCGGTCGTTCGGGGCCGGGCATCCCCATCTCGGCCCAGGCCTGGTCATAGCCCGGAATCTGCGGATCCACCGGGCTTAGATTGCGAAAAACCGCCAGATCGCCGATGACTTCATAGAGAGAGGATTCGACAGACATTCAGACACTCAC
>CAZYHE010000154.1:0-8863 GCA_964647225.1 uncultured Anaerolineales bacterium | reverse complement strand
CTCGCCCAAACGCTCCCCCTGCGTGACGATCAGTTCGGCCAGGAAGCCGATCAGGAAGAGCAGCAGCCCGGCGATCGCCAGGCCCCCCGCGGCCCAAAACAGGGGGCGGATTTGGGTCTGGGCAATCAGCCAGAACGCGAGGAGGCCGGCATAGATCGCGCCGCTGACCAGCAGCGCGGTCAGCCCCAGCCCGCCGAAGAAGCGCATCGGCGCGGCGCTGAAGGTCAACAGGAACCAGATGACGATCACGTCCAGCAGGGAGATCGGGATGCGGCGGAAGCCAAACTTGGAACGTCCCGAACGGCGGCGCTGCCAGGGGGTCGGCACTTCACCGATGCGATAGCCCTGGTGCGCGGCGATGTGCAGGAGGAAGCGGTGCCAGTCGGAGCGGAGGGGCGGCAGCGTCTCGATCACTTCGCGGCGGAAGCCCTTGATCCAGTTCATGTCGTGCAGCGTCAGGCCGAACAGCCCGCGCGAGACGGCGTTGTAGATCCCGGACGCGAAGACTTTGCCCTCTTTCCGACCCTGCCGCCAGCCCGACACCACGTCGTACCCCTCTTTGAGCTTGCCGAAGAGCAGGGGGATGTCGGTCTCGGGGTCCGATTCCAGGTCGGCGGGCAGAAAGAGCACGTACTCGCCCCGCACGGCCCGAAAGCCGGTCTGCAAGGCAGCGGTCAAGCCCCGATTGCGGCGGTGGTGGATGACATGGAGGAAGGAATGCTGGCCGGCCAGCCCATCTACGAGCGGGCCGGTGCCGTCGGTAGAACCATCATCTACGAAGACCAGTTCGGCTTCGTCTGCGGCGAGGCCGAGCGCGGCGAACGCGCGGCCGACGCGCGCCACCAACTCGGTCGCGTTGCCGGCCTCGTTGCGCGCCGGAACCAGGACCGAAAGCTGCGGCGCGCGATCAGATCGCAGCTCGGTCGCGCTGCGGAGCACGGTTTGCGGATGCGTCATATGTGAGTCGTTTTCTCATTTCCGTCATCCGCAGGACATGCTACTCAATCTTCACGAACGCCCGCACCGCCTCGACAACCCGTTCCTGTTGCGCGGGGGTGATCTCAGGGTAGATCGGCAGCGACAACACCTGATCGGCGGCGGCCTCGGCCACGGGGAACGCGCCGCGGCCCAGACCCATCGCGCGATAGACCGGCTGCAGGTGCATGGGGATCGGGTAATGGATCACCACGCCGATGCCGGAGCGCGTCAGATGTGCGGCCAATTCATCCCGACCTGCCTTGCGGATGACATAGGAATAATACGCATGGCGATTATACTCGCGTTCCGCCGGAGTGACAACCTCGCTGCCTGCAAACAACTCGTTGTAGCGATGCGCCGCCGCGCGGCGCCGCGCCACCCATTCATCCAGGTGCGGCAGCTTGGCACGGAGGATCGCGGCCTGCAGGGCATCCAGCCGATAGGCCCAGCCAAGCTCCACATGCTCGTACTTGCCCACGCGGCCATGATCGCGCAGCCGGCGCACGCGCGCCAGGATCTCCGGGTCATCGCTCGTCAGCAACCCGCCGTCGCCGTAGCACCCCAAGTTCTTGGATGGGTAGAAGCTGAAGCAGGCCGCATCCGCCAACGCTCCGCACGGCCGGCCGCGATAGAGCGCGCCGTGCGCCTGCGCCGCGTCCTCGATCACTCGCAGGCCGTGACGCCGGGCCACCGCGAGGATCTCATCCATGTCGGCCGCCTGCCCGTACAGATGTACCGGCACGATCGCCCGGGTGCGCGGGGTGATGGCCGCCTCGATCTTGGCCGGGTCCAGGTTGCAGGTGTCGGCCTGGATATCCACAAAGACCGGCGTTGCGCCGGCCTGGACCACCGCTTCGGCCGTCGCGTAGAAGGTGTGCGGCGTCGTGATCACCTCATCGCCGGGGCCGATGCCGCACGCCAGGAAGGCCAGGTGCAGGGCCGCCGTGCCCGAGGCCACCCCCACCGCGCCGCGCACCCCCACATAGCGCGCAAACGCCTCCTCGAACGCCGCCACCTCTGGCCCCTGGATGAAGCTGGTGTTTTCCAGGACACGTTGGATCGCGGTATCAATTTCGGGTTTGATGCTCAGATATTGGGCTTTCAGATCCGCCAACGGTATCTCGATCACGCCGTCACCCCCAGTGTGCTCAGGAGCCTCTGGATCTCCTGTTCAGCCTGTCGAATCTCAGCCAACACGGTTGGCGAGGTATCCAACAGGTTGCGAGCGCGGATCACTTCCAGGTCCACCAGGCGCGCCCGTTTGACGTTCAGTTGTTCGATCAATGCGGCCGCGTCGCGCACGGCCGGGGACAGTGGCGACGTCGCCGGTTTGGCGGCGGCCCGCTCTCGCTTTGCGTCCGCGCCCGCCGTGACGACCGCAGCCGGCCCTTGCGCGGACGACGTTTGCCCCCGTTGCCCCGCGGCGGTCCCAACGAACGCGGGGCGGCGCGGTTCGGTCGAAAGCCATTTCTCGAGGAATTGATTGCCAACCAGTAAATTGTCGTCTTTGCGTCGCAAATAGCCCAGCGGCTCGATCTCCTGCAGGCGCGCCTGCACTTCTGATGCGTCCATGTCGAGCGCCTCGGCCAGCGCAGCTTTGCTCACCTGACCCTGGTCATGCACCGCCCACACAAGCCGCTGCTCGGCCAGGGATAGCAGGTTGAAATCGTTGTTGATGAAACCGCCGAGCAGCGAATCCACTGCCAGATCGGCCGTTTCGACCGGACGCAGCGATCCCGCCGGCTGAAACACGCGCGAGCAGAGCAGTTGCATCAGATAGGGATGGTAGTTGGTCAGGTCGCAAATGGTCTCGATGACCGCGGGATCGGCCCGCACCAACTCATTGGCCTGCGTCTGCGTCACCAACGCCAGTGCGCTTTCAGGGTCAAGACGGCCCAAAGTCTGTGACATGTCGAACCCCGCCAAGAAAGACGAGGTCGGCCAGGACGCGCACACCGCGTGCAACTGGTAGATCCGGCGCGTCGAGACCGCGACCACGCGCAACCCCGCGCCGCGCGTCAACTCCGCGTGAAATCGCTGGGCCAACTCCGGTTCGGTGCTGGCGAGGTTGATCAACACCTCGGTCTCGTCGCAGAGCAAGAGCAGCTCACGGCCGGCGTTGCGCACGGCCCGCCGCAACGCCGGCAACAGCGTCAGCAGGTTTTCATCTTGAATAATCTCTTTGGGCAGCCCAAGCGCCAGAACCTGATCGAGCCGCTCTTGCAGCGCATCAGCCAGGTAGCGCCCCAGGCTGGCGAACGTATTGCACCCTTGCATGTCCCAAAAGATTGGGAGGGTGCGGCGTTCGCCGGCCTCACCCGCGAGGGCCAGCGCCTCCAATTGGCGCAGGAGTGAGGTCTTCCCGATGCGCCGGTTGCCGATCACCCAATACGCGTTGGCCTCCCCATGCAGCAGGCTGTCCAGCAGGCCGTGCCGGCCATAGTGCCTGCGCCCCGACACGTATGGCCCGGTGACATATGGATTACGCATAGTGCCTATTCCTTAGGTGGCCGCATCCGTTCGACGACGATGTCCGCGGTCTGGACATCCGCCAGCGTGATGTGCGTGCGTTTGGCGTTGAGCATCTGGTTGACCGCCTCCAGCGCGTACTGTTGCAGCCGGTAGGGCCGGCCATCAGAATGCGCCACCACAAACTCGATCGCTTCCGGTTCCCATTCATAGACGCCATGCACCGGCTCGGTGAGCAATTGCCGGGCCTGCGCCGCATCGAACGGCTCCAACGGGAACTCGTAAAAGAGATTATACCACGGACTCTCCAAACGATCCCATGCCTTGCTGATCTGAACGCCGGCCACCACCGCGCCCAAGTTTTGCGCCAGCGGGCTCATGAAGACCCGCCGCAACTGCAACTGAATGAGCCGGCTATAGCCATCAATCGCGTCCATCTCATCAATCAGCAGGATGATCCGCATCTGCCGGGGGGCCACGATCGGCTTCACCGCATCAATGATCGCCCGCAGGTCCACGGTGAACTCACGGTCGCCATAGTTTTGCGGGCCACTCTGCGCGAACTGCAACTTCGGCGGCGCCTCCGTCAGATAGGCTTGGAGCATCCCCCAAATCGCATCCATGAGCAGATAGAACAGGCGATCCTCGGAGGTCCCCTCCAGATCCACCGAGACCGGGATAAAGCTCCATTCGGGGTCATCGGCCGCGCGCAACGCCTGGCCCAACTGATACAACAGCGTTGTCTTGCCCATCCGCCGCTCGCCGTGGATCATGATGCTGTTCTGATGGAGCGCATTCATGATCTTGCGCAACAGCGCATCGCGGCCAAAAAACATACTCGCCTGCCGCACCGGCTCACCCGAAATGTAGGGGTTGAAGTGCCGTTCGAGCGCCTCGCGGCGGCGCGCCGCCTCGGCCGCGGCCCGCGCCCGCGCCTCTCGCCGCGTCCGCAAGCCGATGCCGCCGGCTGACGCCAGGCCACCGATCGCAACCAGGCCGAGCACTACCATCGCGATCAGGGTATCCCGCGTGACCGTGTAGCCGCCGGGAAGCCGCACCAGGGGCGGCACGATGATCGTCACTTCCACCGGCGGCGAATAGTTCAGCGCGTCATCGCGCGCCCAAGCCCGCAGTTGGTAGACGCCAGACGCCAGACGCCGCTCACCCAACATCACCTGGTCGGAGAGATGCGCCTGGGGATCCTTATCCACGCCATCCAATTGCGTCAGAAAGCGAACCCGGCCGGGTCGCGTGGCCAGGTCTCCCCCGCGCAACTGCATCTGCGTGAGGGTGTCGGACGTCAGATAGATCCGGCCATCCACCGGCCGGCTCAGGTTCACCGATTCGATCCGTACCCACGGCTCCCCCTTCTCCGGTGTATATCGGACGATGCCGCTCGCCGTGCCGATCCAGACAGAACCGGTCGGCCCCGGCGCGATCACGAGCGTCTCTGGGTTGGGCAGGGCATCTCCGCTGTACGACTGCCAGGTTCGACCATCAAAACGGGCAAAACCCTGGCGCGTGCCGACCCACAGGCTGTTCTCCAGATAGCGCAGGGCCAAGATCCGTGGGGTAGGCAGTGGCGCATCCACACGCTGCCACTGCCCCGCTTTCTGGCGCCACAGACCGTCATCGTAGGTTGCGATCCAAAGCTCGCCCTCTGGGCTCGAGACGATGCCGTTCACGACGATCCCCCTGAAGGGCACGCCGCTTGGCAGGGTCACCTGCGCGAACTGCTCGCGGGTCAGCCGGAAAAGCCCCTCCTGCTCGGTGCCAAACCATAGCGTCCCATCGCTGGTCCGGTGGACGGCGTTCACGCGTTTGCCGGCCAGGTCGGTGATCGGCCCAAAGCCGCCCTTCTCATCGTAGCGGCTGGCGCCGCCCTGCGTCGCCAACACCACGGCGCCCGCCGCATCTTGCGCGATCGAATAGACCGGCAACCCGGCAATGCCGGAAGCGACGCCATAAAACGTCAGCTTCCCGGCGGATTCCTGCAAGCCAATCCCGGAGCCGGTACCAATCCAGAGCCGCTCTTTCGTATCCTCGTAGAGCGTGGTGACCCGGCTATCGGGCAGGTCTTTGTTTGCAGACACGCGCTGCCAGGCCTGGCGATCCCACAAGAGCAACCCGTTGGTCTCGGTACCGGCCCAGGTGCGGCCCTGGTGATCCATGATGATCGTGTTGATCCGCTGTCCAAGCACCGCCTCATCCCGGATCACCTGCCAGCTCGTCTCATCGTAGCGGCTGACGCCGGCGAGAGTGCCCAGCCACAGGCTGCCGTCGTCGGCAAAAGCCAGCGCCCGGATATACCCATTGACCAATCCACCAGACTGACTGCCCAGCCAGCCATCGAGAGTTTCCGGCGCACGCACATCGCGGGAATAAAACAGACCGTCATCGGTGCCGACCCACAGGCGATTGTTGCGATCCTGTGCAATCGCGAACACCTGTACCTGCTCGGCGCCTTCGACCAGGCTCTGGGGGCGCCAGCCCGCGCCCCGATAGATGAACATCCCCTCATCCGTGCCGGCCCACACCTGCCCCAGCCGATCCACGTGCAAAGCGTAGACGACTCCCGTGGGTGCGCCGGCCGCGCCGAGCGCCTGCCAGACGCCGTCGGCATCGCGACGCCAGACCCCCTTGCCCGCAGTGCCGGCAAGCAGCGCGCCCGCGGCATCCATATTCAAGGCCCAGATTGCGACCCCTTCCAAAGCCTTTTCCGGCGCCGCCCGTTCTCCATCCAGAAAAGCCAGGCCCCTCGCCGTTCCCACCCACAGGCCGCCCCCATTGTGGGCGGGGAGGAGCACCCGGACATCATTATCCGGCAGGCCTTGCACTGTCGTCCACGGCCGCGCACAACCGCTCCCACTGGCCGCGCACCGCCCGACACCGCCCAGCTGCGTGCCAAACCACAGCAAGCCGTCGCCCGTCTGCGTCATGGCGCGTACGCGCCCCGCGGGCAGGCCATCGCGTTCGGTGAACGATTGCCAGGCGCCGTTGTAGTGGCTGGCGCCCGCATCCGTGCCAAACCAGAGTGTGCCGTCTTGCGCCTTGAAGACCGCGGCCACATTGCCAGACCCCAACCCATCGTTGGCGGTGAATGTCTGCCAGAGATCGCCGGGACCGCCTTCCGCGCGGACAACTCGTGCCGCCACCACCAAACTCAAGGCGGCCATTGCCCAGGCGATGACAAAACTACGCCGATTGGCTATCACGATTGCTGCTCCTCGCCGTGCTAGGCATTTCACGAGAATGCGTATGTTTACGGATACCTGTTTTGGGTATTTCACTGTATAAGTAAGAAGTGGTTTCTCTCATTACGACGTTTCACAGTCGAAGTTGTAATGTGTTTTGTAACAAATAATAGGTATTTTTATAGCTGCATATAGTTCATAATAGGTATTGAAAACCGGCAGGGTATCTGTTTGACCTGCCGCAGGCAGGATGTGGCATCCTGGACCACTTCGACACCGCCCATGCCACGGCGAGACGCGCGGCGGTGAAGTGCGGGTATTGCGGATCGAACGAACGTCGGTGCGTTGTAAGGTAGGCAAACATGTTCTCTAAACATAACCTCGCCATCTTGATCATCATCGGCCTCGTCCAGCTTGCGCTCCCCAGCGCAAGCCATGCGGCGATTAACTCAGCGCGGCGCACAGAAGATCTGAGCACCTTCCACGCACTGCGCTCCCAAGGATCAGACGCCAGGGAGTTTACTGGCGTCACAATGGTTGCTGCGCTCAGATGCCCGACCATCTACATCGTCCGCTACGGCGAAACGCTGTACTCGATTGCGGCAAAGTGCGGTACCACCGCGGCAATCCTGATGCGTGCGAATGGGCTGCGCTCGGCGCGGGTCTGGCCGGGCCAACGGCTCTATATTCCGCCGCCTAAGCCCAAGACCGTCCCGGCGCCGCAACCCACGCCCGCCATTCATCGCGCACCTGCGCCATGATAACGTGCTCGACAAATCACAAGTCACTCGCCATGATATCACAAGTGTCAAAAAAACGCAATCCGGTTATTTGACGATCCACACACCCGACAGCGCCGCAGCCACCTGCGGCGCTGTGATTGGTATCCCCGTCGCGACCTGCCCCACGCGCCACCCGCTGACAGCTTCTTGCGCCGTGCCAGGCCCGCCGCCTGTAACCCCGATCAGGGCATGTCCCCAGCGGAAACGCCCACGCAAATCTGCACTTGAACCCAGCGCGCGGAGCGCGTCCACCGCCTCTGGCCCCAGGTTCAGCGCGGCTTCATCGCGGATGGCGGCCGCCACGACCGTGCCGGGGGGCAAACCGCGCACCCACTCGGCCAGCCGGCGCGAGGCCGCGGCGTCGGCATGGGTGTCGAACGCGGCCGCGGCGAGCACGCGGCCATCGGCCGGGCTGAGCGCCACCAGGTTGTAGCCGCGGCGGTTGGGCGAACGATCCACGCCAGCCACATAGATGTGGGCGAAATCGCCCGTCTCCTGGCCGGCGCTGCGCACCACAAGCGAGACGGGGAGCGCCGGGGTGGTCTCGCCCCCCGCCGCGGGGCTGAGCGCCGCAAAACGCAGCCGGACATCGCTCAAGGGCGGCCGGGCCGGATCGAACGGCAGGTCGAAGGCCACGGGAGACCGCGCCATCGCGACCGGCGCGACGCCTGCGACGCGGCCATCCACTACCAGCGTCACCTCCTGGCCCGGCGCCAGCGCCCACAGATCGAAGCGCACCTGTTTGGCATCCCGGCCCAGCGGCAGCAGCAGCCGGGCCTCGCGGCGCTGCGCGTAGACTGCGTCCCCCAGCCCCGGCGGACTCCACCCCTCGGCCAGGATCAGCCGGCCCGCGTCGGTGGCGACCGCGAAAGAATCCGGCGGTGTCAGATCGCCCGTCACCTGATAGAGCGCCAGCGGCCCTTCCTCTGCCACGAGGGTCACCGGCAGCAGGCGGCGCAGGGTCGCCTCGGTCGTCGCGGGCAGCTTGTCGCGATGCACCATCACGTAGCGGATGGCCCAGGTCGCCGCCCAATCGCGGGCGCGGGCCGCGTCGGCCGGCGTGATCGGGCTGCCGGCCAGCGCGGCGCGCAGCGCATCATGCTGCGGCAGATCGGCCGCATTCGTCTCGGCAATCAGCCGGGCCAGGGTTGGGTCTTCGCTGAAGAACTGGAACTTGAACTCCGGGTTGCGCGAAGTGTTGCCGCCGAGCAACCGCTTGCCGTGCGCCGTCTGATTCCAAAGCTGCTGCATGATGACGAGATCGCTCTTGCCGGCCACGCGCGCGCCGTTGCGCCAACCCGGCGGCAACTCGAGCAGCGCGAAATCGCCGGCCGCGGCCGCCACCCGGTCATACGGGGGTGGCACGCGCAGGTCGGACATCGGGAGCGGCACGGAGAGGTGCTCGAAAAGGAGGAGGACGAGGAGACCCGGCGCCAGGAG
>CAZYHE010000153.1:0-8887 GCA_964647225.1 uncultured Anaerolineales bacterium | reverse complement strand
CCGACCGTGTAGACCCCCGGCTGTTTCTTGCCGGTCACATCGCCCGATGTCGTCTGCGCCAACACTTGAACGCCGCGGGCGCCGCGTTTTTGCGCAGCCTCCAGGACGGCGACCAGCCCGGTCGCGCCGCACGCCTGCGCCTGTTCGGTCGCGAGGGCCGCGGCCAGCCCCGCCACGTCGAACGCGGCGACCAGCTCCGCCAGCCGCCGATCGGTGCGCACCACGTCGGCGTAGTTGTCCAGATGGCTCAGGTCGGTGCTGGCGACGAGCAGCGTACCGTCGTCGCACAACTCCGCCAGCGCGGCCGCCAGGTCCGCCACGCGCGCCCGCGCGCCAGGGTCCGCGATATGCTCGCCGAGCATGATGGGAACCAGGGTGAATTCGCCGAGCGCCACCTGTAGGAAGGGCAGTTCGATCTCCAGCGAGTGCTCTTCATCCCGCGGTTCCGGTGTGAGCGCAACCCGTTTGCCCAGTTCGGCAAGGAAAGCGCGGTCGAGTGGGACATCGCCAAGCGGCGTCTGATATGCGGTTGCTCGGGACACCATGAATGCACCCAGACGGCCGCCGGGGATCAGCCGGTGCAGCGGGCCGAGCAGGATCACGCGGCGGAACGCGGCCCCGCGCACCTGGGCGAACGCGTGCGCCGCCGTCGGCCCAGAGTACGCGTACCCCGCGTGCGGGCTGACCAGGGCGAGCACCGGGCCGGGCAGGGTAACGGCTGGCACAGCGGCGAGGTACTCCTCGACGGTGCGGCGCAGGGCCGGCGCGCTGCCGGGATACCATCTGCCGGCGATAGCCGAAGGGCGGATTGTGGAGTCAGAAATGGAAGACATAGCCGCCTCCGGGTGTGTGGCGTACTTGTGTGGCGCAAGCTGTCAGCTTGCGTTACAAGTTCAGGAGGGGCGCCAGCTCAGTCCAGCGTTGATCCCCCAGGGCGAACCCGGCAAGCAACAACAGCAGGGCCAGCGCCACCGCTGCGACCTGGACGATTGTCGCGGTGGTGTTCGCCAACTGCGGCGCCGGACCGGATTCGCTCCACTTCAGCACGACGCCGTAGTGCGGCGCCAACGCCAACGCCAGCAGGAAGCCGGAGGCCAGCCCGCCCAGGTGCGCCAGGTTGTTGATGCCCGGCACGGTGAACCCGAAGAACAGGTTGATCGCGATCAGGATGCCGAGATTCAGCAGGCGCTGCCGGCCAAACGTGCCGAATAGCTCGCGATTGCGCAGCCAGAAGGCCAGCTCCGCGCCGATGATCCCGAACACCGCACCCGACGCGCCGGCCGACACGGTGAAGCCGGTCTCCGGCGCGCCCAGCAGGTAGTAGGCCACCCCGCCGAACAGGCCGGCGACGAAGTAGAGGATCGTGAAGCGGGCAGCGCCATAGAACATCTCGACATCGCGGCCCAGGCTGTAGAGCGCCCACCCGTTGAATAGTAAATGCTGGACGCCGATGTGGAGGAACATCGCGGTCAGCAGCCGCCAGGCTTCTCCATCCCACACCAAAAGGTTGACCTGCGCGCCCAACATCACCAATGTCCGCGTGCTGGTGGACCCACCCAGCACGGTCTCGGCCAGAAAGGCTGCCAGGATCAGGCCCAACAGGCCGTAAGTGACCCGCGGCTTCGCCAGGGGCAATGCCAGGGATGCTTGGCGCGGGGCCACCGGCTGCCCGGCGTTGTCTTCGATCATATCACCACCGGCTTCCAATCCACCCGGCACTTCTCGGCCTGCATGATGGCGACCACGGTATCCACGGTCGCATCCAGGGCGCATTCGTGGTTGATGACGCGATACTGAAACTCGGTCACGCGTTCCAACTCCTCGCAAGCGGTCTTGATCCGTTGCCGCAATTGCGCCTCATCGTCGGTGCGACGCCGGTGCAATCGCTCGACCAGCGCGTCCTCCGACTCCGCGGTGAGGAAGATGCTGATGGCCTGCGGCACGAGCCGGCGCACGGTGGCCGCGCCCTGCACGTCAATGCGCATGATCACATCCTGACCGCTGGCGAGCGCGGCCCGCACACCTGCTTTGGGGATGCCTTTGTACTGGCCGTAGACCAGCGCGTGCTCGAGCAACTCGCCATCGGCGATCATCTGCTCGAAGGTCGCAGTCGTGACGAAGTGATAATCCACGCCGTTGACCTCGTCCGGCCGTTGGCTGCGCGTGGTGGCTGTCACGACAAAATGGAACGGATATTGACGCTCTTTCATGCGCCGGATCGTCACATCCTTGCCCACGCCGGATGGGCCTGAGATGATGATCAGGAGCGGCCGCGGCGCGCAGAGTGCGCCATACCATGTTTCAGCCGCGCACGCGAGCATGGCATCGGTAGCCGTTGCGCTCACTGTGTTTGCGGGCAGCGGGTGGCGATCCATGGCTGATTCCGTGCTAACGAATGCGGTGGGGCGGTCGTGCTTGGCGCAAACCGGAGCTTCGACTATAATCGCAGTCAATGTTGATTCCTAACTTTGTGAGGTGATAGCGATGCCGATCTACGAATACACCTGTCAGGATTGCCGGCGCCGGGTCAGCCTGCTCTGGCGGAGCTTTGCCGACGTAGAGACACGGGAAGCGGTGTGTCCGCGCTGCGGCGGCATGCATCTGACCCGCCTGATCTCCCGCGTGGCGGTGCTCCGTTCCGAAGAGAGCCGGCTGGACAGCCTGGCCGACCCCAGCAGCCTGGATGGGCTGGACGAAAACGACCCGAAGTCGCTCGCCCGTTTCATGCGCAAAATGGCGAGTGAAACCGGCGAGGACCTCGGCCCTGAGTTTTCCGAAGTGGTTGACCGCCTGGAAGCCGGCGAAGACCCCGAAAGCATCGAGCAATCCATGCCCGAACTGGCCGCGGAAGGCGGCGGCATGGGGATGGGCGGCATGGGCGGCGACGACTTCGGCGTCATGTAAAACGCAGGGGCGGGTTTTCTCCGCGCCACACGCGAGTTTGCTGCGATCACGGCGTTGCCAGATCGTGCAGGCCATGCGTTCAGCGCGGCAAACCCGCCCCTACTCGCCCTCACACCTGCACGAACTGCTCGACGTTCATGATGAACGCGACCGCCCCGCCCACGCTCACCTCGATCGGTTCGGACATCTCCAGGCCTGGCCCCTCCAGAGTGGGCAGCGGCGAGACCCACTGCGTGCGCCGCCGGCAGGTCTGGCGCAGAATGTCCACCGCCTGCGTCACCTTCTGATCATCGGTGCCGAGAAACATCGTCGTGTTGCCTTCGCGCAAAAACCCGCCCGTCGTGCTGATGACGGTCGCGCGGAAACCCGCTTTGGTCAACCGATTGAGGACCTCGCGCGAGTCGTCGCTGCTGACGATAGCCATCATGAGCTTCATGTGATAACGCTCCTTTCTGATGTCAGGTGTTCCGCCACCCGTTTGCGGATTCCCCCTTGAATGTCTTCCACAGATTGCGTCGCGTCCAACACCAGCCAGCGCGCCGGTTCAGCGGCGGCCAGCGCCAGGAAGCCGTGGCGCACCCGCTCGTGGAACGCCAACTGCTCCTGCTCCATCCGGTTCCATTCGGCCTGATCACCCCCGCGCTTCCGGCGCAGTCCCTCTTCGACCGGGAGGTCGAGGCAGATCGTGAGATCAGGCGTCAGATTGCCGGTCGCAAAGGCCGTGATCTGCCGCAGCGTTCCCAGGTCCAATTGGCGGCCATATCCCTGATACGCCAGGGTCGAGTCGGCGAAGCGGTCGCATAGCACGATACCCCCTCCCGACAGGTGGGGCCGGATGACCTGCCCGACGAGCTGCGCCCGCGCCGCCGAGAAGAGCAGGATTTCGGTCTCCGGCCGCATCTCGGCGTGCGTCGGATCCAGGAGCAGCGCCCGGATGCCATCGCCGATGCGCGTGCCGCCCGGTTCGCGAGTCGTCACGACCTCGCGGCCCTGCGCCCGCAGCCAGGTTGCCAGCAGCCGGATTTGCGTCGTCTTCCCGCTGCCTTCCGGCCCCTCGAACGTGATGAAGCGCCCCATGCTCAGCCCGGAAAGATGCGCACGCGGCGCCGCGGCTCGTTGCCATAGCTGTGCGAAACCAGATTCGCCGCCCGCGCCATTTCATGTTGCAGCCGGCGCACTTCCGCCGTCGTCGGCCGCAGCTCCTCAGAAGATGACCCGCCCAGCACGCGGCGGATCGCCTCTTGCGCCTCGGCGATGGCCCGCTCGGTCGGATCCTCGATCTCCACCTGGATGCCGAAGATATCTCCCAGGCACGACTCGAGCTGATTGACTGTGTTGGCGCGCAGGACATAGACCGGCGTCCGTTGGCGCTCGGCGTCCACGATCGGTTGCGGGTGCTTACGGTAGTAATTTTTCAGCGTCACGACCGCATCCGCCCCATCCAGCGAGTCCACGATCACCACCGGCACGCCCAGGTTTTGCGCGGCCTGAACCAGCCGCCCGCGGCCAACGCCATACGGATACATCCGCAAGGCCTTCGCGGGTTGGGCGGTCGGCGTAGGCGCGGGCGCCAGCTCCGGCGCGGGCACGGGCGTTTCACCGCGCTCCACCGGATGCCGGCCATTGCCTTGCTTGTCGAACGGCATCCGACCGGCCGGGGTGAACGTGACCCCCCGGGCCTCAACCACCGGCTGCACCGGCGCGGCCTGGATGCGCACCTGCCCGCCCTCATCCCGGTAACGGATTTCGGGCGCCAGCACCCGGCCGCGCAACATCGCATCCACGGCCGCCGCCACGTTGTGATGCACCGCCATCCGTTGGCGGTCTTGCAGCTCGATCAGCACATCGAAGGTAGGCGGCGCGCGGCGTTCCAACACCGCCTTTTGCGTGCCGCGGCGCCGCGCTTCCTCGTCGCTCAGCGTGACGCTCTCGATCCCGCCGACCAGATCCGACAGGGTCGGGTTCATCAGCAGGTTCTCCAGGGTGATGCCGTGCGCCGTCCCCACCAACTGCACCCCGCGCTCGGCAATCGTTCGCGCGGCTGCGGCCTCTTGCTCCCGGCCGATCTCGTCAATGACGATCACCTCGGGCATGTGGTTCTCCACCGCCTCGATCATCACCTCGTGCTGGAATTCGGGCGCGGCGACCTGCATCCGCCGTGCCCGGCCGATCGCCGGGTGAGGGATGTCGCCGTCGCCGCCGATCTCGTTGGAGGTATCCACCACGATCACGCGCTTCTTTTCACTCAGGATGCGCGCCGCTTCGCGCAGGAGCGTCGTCTTGCCCACGCCCGGCCGGCCCAGCAGCAAGATGCTCTGGTTCGACTTGACGATGTCCTCGATGATGTCAATCACCCCGTACACGGCGCGCCCCACCCGGCAGGTCAAGCCGATGACGTGGCCCTGCCGGTTACGGATGCACGAGATCCGGTGGAGGGTCCGCTCGATCCCCGCGCGATTATCGCCCGTGAACTGCCCGATGCGCGCCAGCACCGCCTCCAGATCGGCCGCGCTGACTTCGTTCTGGCTGAGGATCACCTCATGATTCACAAACCGCGCTTCGGGCACGCGGCCCAGATCCAGGATGATTTCCAGTAAGTTCTCGCCCTGGTTCGCTGCCCGCAGCGCCCTTTCGACGGGGGGCGGCAGCACCTGTAACAGGGCGTCCAGGTCGTCTGTAATTTTCTGCTGTTGCATATCTTGGATTATCTAGCCTTTTCTACGGTGCGGGCCACCACCTTCGGCGCGGTTTCCAGCGCCGGCACAGCCGCCGGGAGCACCGGCTCGCGGATGGGGGCCACAGTATGTTTGACAAAACGCACACGATCAGTATAGGGGGCGAAGCCGAAACCGGTCAGCGTGCCGCCCAGTTCGCTCTCGTAGTCGCGGACGGTCGTGTACACGGGCAGCAGGCTGGCATTGGCCGCGGGCGATGCGGCGGCGATCAGCCGTAAGCCCTGCTCGACCAGGCTGCGCGCCTCGCGGGCCGAGAGCAGGTTCGCGCCCCACAGCCGCAGCCAATGGCCGGCGCGGCCCAGGTGGATCTGCACCGCGCCGCGCACCTCGCCGGCCGGCTCCCAGACGCACCCCTGCCAGCGGTCCGGCTCCCACCACGAGAGCGGCGGCGTGCCGACATTGCCGGTAACCGCGCCCTCGGCATGTTGGACGAGCTTGGGCGTGCTGCGCGTGTAGAGCCGTTGCAGCGCCCAACTGTCTTGCGGCCCTTGCGACCGATAGCCGGCCACCGGCGCGAGGGCCACCGGTTGGACCGACGCCAGACGATAGACGGTTTCCCGCACATACAGGCTGAAACCGACATCCCGCAGACAGGCCTCTTCTGGCCCGCCATCGGGGCTGCTGGCGAAGATGCGCTGCAAGCCGTGGCCGGCCGCCGCCAGCACGCAGTGATCGAGCAGCCCATGCCAGATCGCCTCGCCCGCGGGATCGCGGCCGGGGCCGGCCGGCAGCGCAGGCGCCAGGTAGAGCACATCCGCTTCGGGCCGCGCCGCACGCTTCATGAGCTGAACGAAGCCGGTCTCGGCCGAGCCGGGCTGCGGCGCGGTCAACACGTAGGTCGCGATGCCGAACCCGGCCCAGGGCCAGGGCGCGGTCAGCGCGCTCCACAGCGGGTCGCGCGGATGCGTCAACGCCGGCTCGATCGCCAGCGTCGCGCTGCGGCGTTGCAGGCTGCGCATCAGAAAAATGTCGGTCAACCCAAACGGGCGAATCACCGGGGTCTCCTGCCTGGCGATCTCACGCCAGCCAACTCGCCGGGCTTATCTGTTTGCCCGGATCGCGCCTCGTCGTCAAAGGACGGTAAAGTCATTGTACACGCAAACGGGGCGCTTGGCAAGTGATTTGCGACCTATCCGTTGCTAAACAAAAGCCCTCAGCTTGTCGCCGAGGGCTCCGCACTCATCGCCGCCTGACCCCAAATCAGACTGGGGTCACCTGGACTGCCTGCGGCCCCTTCGGGGTGTCCTCGATCACGAAACGCACTTGCGCGCCGGTATCCAGGTTCTTGAACCCCTCGCCTACGATGTTGGAGTAGTGGACGAAGACATCCTTCTGTGCTTCGCCATCGGGGGAAATAAAGCCATAGCCCTTACTTCGACTGAACCACTTCACGATACCCGTGATCTCCATTTTCTCGATGCCTCCTGGAAGGAATGCTGTGACTCCGGCGCACGTAAGAACCCCCTGTGTGCCCATGAACACGGCCAAAATGCTACCACACCGAACGGAGGCTGTCAAATTGACTTGGGCGCACCGCCTCAGTTTGGCAACAGTGTCCCGCTCGCCCCGAATTGTGTTTGATCGGGCCAGGCCTTCGTGCGCGCCATCCAGGTCAGCAGGGCGTTTTCGCGATTCAACAAGGTGGTCTCGGCGGCCAGCATCCCCTGAATCGAAGCCGCATCGAGCAGCGCTTGCTTCTCGCGATTGTCAATCTGCATCGCCACCGCGGCCAGATAGCTGACCTGCTGCGGCGCTTCGGGGACGTTGTCCACGTGGATGCGCAGGCCGGCGGCTTCGGCAAGCAGCTCGATGTAGCGCACCACCTGCTGCCGCACCTGCTGCGTCAGCCGCGCCACGGCCGGGTTGTCGCCTGGCTCAGCGATCGGGATGGTCTCGACCTCGCCGCGCAGATAGGGTTGATCGTGGATCAAACGCCGGATGCGAAACCGCTCGACCCCGACGCTGATGATGTTCAGCGTGCCGTTCGGCAGGTGGCTGCTCTCCACGATCCGGGCGATCGTGCCGACGGGGTAGGGATCGGCCGGCGCACCGACCTCCTGGCCCTGCTGGATGAGGACCACGCCGAACGGTTTATCTTCCGCCAGGCAATGGCGGATCATCAAGCGATAGCGATCCTCGAAGACGTGCAGCGGCAAGACCTGGCCGGGGAATAACACCGTATTCAGCGGAAACAAAGGCAACTCAATGGTGTCAACGAGGTTTTCCATGGCACGATCCTCTTGGGTCAGTCTGCGCTTCTCCTGGATTGTACACCAACTTCGGGATTCTGCCTAACCATTAAGCAAGCTGAGGAGCAGCCCGTAGATCGGCTGCTCCTCAGCTTGCACTGTTGATCAAGATTCAAGAGATGAGTTTGTAGTGGCGACTTCAGTCGCTCGTCCACGACTCAAACGACTGAAATCGTTCCTGCGAACCCACCCAATCGGTGTGCCTACTCGATGGCGCCGGCGGCCAGGCGCAACCCCCGAACGTCGCGCAGTTCGATCTTACGATAGCCCAGTTCGACCAAGCCATTATCTTTGAAGCCGCGCAGGATCGCGCTGATGGTCTCGCGATAGGTTCCTAACATGTCCGCCAGCGATTGATGGCTCGTCCCACGAATCGAGCGCCCATCGTTCGCCAACTCCAGGAGCAGCCCGGCCAAACGCTCCGGCAGCCGCTTGTAGGCCACCTCTTCCATCCGGTTTTCCACCTGCGCCAGCCGGTGCCCGACCGTCTGGAGCAAGCCCCAACTCAGGACCGGATAGCGGAACGCCAGGGCCTCGGCCTGGGGGGCCGGCACCATCCAGACGATACAGTCGGTCAACGCCACGGCCTTCACGCACCAGTCGGTCGCGCCCAGCAGCGCGCCCTCACCGAAGACCGCGCCCGGCCCCAACGTGGCGATGGAGAGCCGCCGGCCGTTCGGCCCTTCGCGGATCAGTTGCACCCGCCCCTTCATCAACGTAAAAAGATTGCGGCTCAAGATGTCCGGCTCGGCCACCGTGTGACCGGCCCGAAATGAGTGCGCCACAATCGCCTGCTTGAATTCTGCATCATCTTCACGTAACTCAATCAACACTTCCGGTACTGACTTCTGCTTGCCTCGGAACGCCATGTCATCCTCCCCAATCCCTTGCCCGGCTCCACTGTTGCGACCCACTCCTGAATCGGAGTTTTTGTAGATTCTCATGAGTATTATAGATGAAATTACGCGTTAAGTCAATAGTTTGTCTAAGGCTTTAATC
>CAZYHE010000152.1:0-8954 GCA_964647225.1 uncultured Anaerolineales bacterium | reverse complement strand
TTGCGCAACGCCCCCATCCGCGCCGTTTCTTCATCGCGCAGCTTGTACAAGTTGGTCAGGACCGCCTCCAGTTTGTCGGCCGGGAACTTGACCGCGCCGTTTTCGTCCATGTGGATGATGTCGCCGGGCGCGACGTCCATGCCGGCAACCGTCACCGGGACGTTGATCGCATGGACCGCCATCGCGCCGTGGCCGGCCGTGATCCCGCTGAGCAGATATTGAAAGCGCATCGGCCGGATTTCGTCAATGTCGCGCGATGGGCCGTTGGAGATCGCGCCGACGCAGCCCATCGCCTTCATCGCGGTGGTCATGTTGCCGCCGGAGAGACCCACTTTGCCGGCCAGCTCCGGCGGGAAACGCTGCTCGAAAACGAAGATCGTGGGCTTGGGCGAGGCGTCGAGCGCGTCAACGACCTCCATAAACGAGAGCCGCTTGAAGTTGGGGTCGGGCAGGCCGTAAACAGCCGTCACAGCATAACCGACCACCGGCCCCATGTCCGGGTACATGCAGCGGATGGATTGGTCGGTGTACCAGTTTTGCGACCAGGGGTTGTACAGCCCCAGACACAACGGGTTGTCCGGGTATGTGGCCACCACGTTGGTGACGGAGGGGGTGTCGAATTGCTTCAGGGCTTCGAGCATTTCCGAGATGGTAGACATCATATTCTCCTTGTTGAAAGAGTTTGCCTGTCGGGCGCAGCCGAGATGAAGATCTGCCCGACTCAACTGTCTGCTTGAATGTCGCCTGATTCCGCCGCATGACGCGGGGTTGCATCACCAACGGCGCGCGTCGCCAGGCGATCGGCGCGCGCCGCCTGCTCACGGCGGGCTTCCCTCGCCAGGGAGATGCGGAGGAGGACGGTTGCGCCGCCGACGGTGATGAGATTCGCGAGCACGGTGAGCACGGCCGCGACGAACCCTGGCGCATCGCGAGGGACGAGCGCCAGGGCGAAGCAGCCCATAACCAACAGGAGCAGGCCGAAATAAAGGATTATGCGGAGGAAGACGACTGCCATTGCCACCTCGGGATCCGCTCGGCCAGGTGGCAGGCAACAAAGTGGCCGTCGGCCGGGCTGAGGGGCGGCTCGTCGCGCTCGCAGATGCTCTCGGCATAGGGGCAGCGCGGGTGGAAGCGGCAGCCGGGCGGCGGGTTGGCCGGGTCGGGCATCTCCAGGCTCTTGAGCGGCAGCTCGCCCATGTTGCGCGAGATCTTGGGGTCAGGGATGGGCACGGCCGCCAGCAGCGCCTGCAGATAGGGATGGCGCGGGTCCGACATCACCTGCGAAAGATTGCCCGTTTCCACCACCTTGCCGGGGTACATCACCGCGATCCGACCGTGCGAAGCGATGTAGCGTGCGGTGGCCAGATCGTGCGTGATGTAGATGAATGCGATGTTGAAGCGCCGGTTCATCTCGCCCATCAGATCCAACAGCGAGATGCGCAGCGAGACATCCACCATCGAAACCGGCTCGTCCGCCACGATCAGATCGGGGTGCAGCGAGAGCGCGCGCGCCAACAGCAGGCGTTGGCGTTGGCCGCCGCTGAGCTGGTGCGGGTATTTGTCGAGGAACTGATTGGGCGGGGTCAGGCCGACCAGATTAAGCAGGTCCTCCAGCATCGTGTGGGCTTCACTGCTCTTCTTCGCCAGCCCGTGCCGTATGATCGGGTCGGTGAGCGATTGCAGGATCGTGCGCGCCGGGTTGAGCGCGGCATACGAATCCTGATGCACCATCTGCACGCCCCGGCGGTAGGCTTCGAAAGCGTCGCCGTGCAGCGTGCTGATGTCGGCGCCGTTGTAGAGGATGCGGCCGCCGGTCGGTTTGAGCAGGCCGACGATCATCTTGCCGACCGTGGTCTTGCCGCAGCCGCTCTCACCGACCACGGCGATGATCTCGCCCTTGTCGAGCGTCAGATTGACGCCCGCGACCGCGCCGACATGGCGCTTCTTGCGGAACAGCCCGCCGCCGCCGGCGAACATCATCTGAAGATTGTCGAGTTGCAGCAACGGCGCCATCTATCCCCTCACCTTCTTCCACTCGAAGCATGTCGTGTAATGGCCGCGTTCCACCTCGACGAGCTCGCCCTTCAGTTCGCCGGTGCAGACGCCCTCTTCGACGAACCGGCAGCGCGGGCCGAAGCGACAGCCGGGCGGCAGATCGGTCAAATCGGGGGGCGAGCCGGGGATGGCCCGTCGCTTGCTCACGTCGTCGGTCAACGACGGCGCGGCGTTGATCAAGCCTTTGGTGTAAGCGTGGATCGGCCGATAGAAGATGTCGTCCACGGTGCCCAACTCCACGACCTGGCCGGCGTACATGACCGCGATGCGATCGGCGATCTTCGCCATGATGCTCACATCGTGGGTCAAGAAGACCATGGTGATCTCCAGGTCAACGTGCGCCCGCTTGAAGATGTTCATCACATAGGCCTGGGTGATCACGTCGAGCGCGGTCGTCGGCTCATCGAGGATCAGGATCTCGGGGTCGAGCAGCAGGCTGAGCGCCATGATCGTGCGCTGCTTCATCCCGCCACTGAGCTGATGCGGATAGGAATCGAGCACCTGATCGGGTTCGAGGCGCACGTAGCGCAGCAGCTCGCGCGCCTTCTTCAGCACGACATCTTGCGATTGGTTGCCGTGCGCCTCCGCGGTATCCAGCACCTGGGCTTTGATTTTCAGCACCGGGTTGAGTGAATTCTGCGCGGCCTGGAAGACCATCGCCACGTCACGCCAGCGGAATTCGCGCAACTCCTCCTCGCTGAAGGAGAGCACGTTTTGGCCCTTGAACAAGATCTGCCCGCTGCTGATGACGCCCGGCGCGGACACGATGTTGAGCATCGCTGAAGCCAGGGTGGACTTTCCGCTGCCACTCTCGCCAACCACGCCCAGGATCTCGCCCCGCTGCACGTCGAGCGAGACGTGATCCACCGCGCGCAGGGTGCGGCTGGGCAGCTTGAAATCCACCGTGATATCCTGCGCCTGCAGGATGGGATCCCGGCCGTTGGCGGCCGGCTTGGGGTTCGGTCTTAAGTTGATCGGACTAGCCATCTTACTGCGTCCTCAGGCGGGGATTGAAGGCCTCTTCCATGCCGCTGGCGAAGAAGAGACACGCCATCTGGAAGAACATGATGCCCATCACTGGCGTGAGGAAGTAGAAGATCGCCGGCCCACCGAAGACAGCGCCCGTCGCGGTCATCGCGATCTGCAGCATCATCCCCCAGTGGCTGGTGTCGAAGGGCACCAGGCCCAGCACCATCAGGCCCACCGAAGCGGTGACGGCGTTGCGCATGATCATGATGAAATGGTAGGCCACGTAGGACGCCATGTTGGGCAACATCTCTTTGACGACGATGTGCGGCAGGCCCATGCCCATCACGTGCGCGGCCTCGACGAAGTCGCGCCGCTTCAGCGACAGGATCTGCGCCCGGATGGCACGCGCCAGACCGGCCCACGACCAGATGCTCAGCACCAGGGCAAAGCTGATCGGGTCGGTGATCTTGACGGCCATCGAGAGCACCATCATGATCGGGAAACTCGGTACGGTCAGGATGATGTCGGTGATGAACATCAGGATCCCGTCCAGCGATCCGCCGGCCACGCCGGCCACGCCGCCGATTATGAAGGCGATGATCAGCGTGAACACCGCGGTGGCAAACGCGAGGACAATCACGCCCTTTGCCCCATGCACGAACTGCGCCATGGTGTCTCGGCCGGCGTAGTCGGTGCCGAACGGGTGCACCAGCGTCGGCCCCTGCAGGCGCGCGCCGGGCAGGTAATTGGGCTTCATGTCCAGCGGCACCACCATCGGGCCGACCACCGCCAGCAGCAGGAATCCGATCAGGATCAGCAGGCCCAGGAAGGCCCGCTGGTTGCGGTAGATAATCTGGAAAAAGGAGCGCCGGCTCGCGCGCGCCTGCGGTTTGGCGCCCAGCCGGCCCGCCATCGTAGGTGCTGCGTTCATGTCTTGCCCTCCGCTCTCAGCCGGGGATCGAGGACTGCGTTCATTAGCTCGGCGATCAGGTTGGCCACCACGACCGCGATCGTGATGATCAGGAACATCCCCTGCATCATCGGGTAGTCGCGACGGGCCAGCGACACATTCAGGAAGTACCCTACGCCCGGATAGAGGAACAGGTTCTCGATCAGCGGGGCGCCGCCGAAGACGAAAGCGAAGGAAATGGCTAACTGCGTCACCAGCGGAAGCATCGCGTTGCGGCCCAGGTAGCTGGTGATGATGCGCCGATTCGTCAGGCCGCGAATGCGCGCGGCCGTGATGTAGTCCTCACCCAGGATGCCCACCGCGCTGGCTTTCATGTTTAGCGCCCAAGCGCCCATCGAGGCCGCGATGAAGGACGTGATCGGCAGCACCGCATGGTAGAGTACGCTGCTGATATAGGGGATGGTGAAGCCAACCGGGATGGCCGAATCCCAGGCGCCGCGTGAAGGGAACCACTTGAGCTGCACCGAGAAAATCATGATGAAAAAAAACGCCACGATATAGTTGGGGACGGAGCCGGATATCGAGGTGTAGACCGACAGGATCGGGTCCAGCAGAGTCTTGCGCCGCCAGGCTGCAATCATGCCTAGCAGAATACCGATCACAAAACTGATCAGCAGCGCCGACGAGAACACAAACAGGGTCCATGGCAAGGCGGCCCCGACAATCGCGCCGGTCGGTTTCTTGTACACCAGCGACGTCCCCAGCTTACCCTGCAGCAGATTCCCGATATAGGCCACGTACTGCGTGATGATCGGCTCATCCGGGTCAAAGCTCAACTCGGCCTTGGCCCGCTCCAGCGCCTGGGCGTAATCCATCCCCTCATCACGCACGAATTGCATGGCCATGGTCTGCACCGGGTCGCCGGGCATGACACGGATCACCACAAAGGTGATCGTCGTGGCAAAAAAGACCGTCGCTACCAGGAGCAAGATTCTCTTGACCCACTCCATAGCGTGTTCTCCTCAAGAAAAGCAGGTCCAGTGGCGGCGACGCCGCCACTGGACCACTCAGACGACTACTTCGTGGGCGAAATCTTGCCCAGCTTCATCATACGGGCGTACGAGTTGAGACCCTGGAACCAGTAAGGCTCCTCGTCACCCGGGAAGTTGAAGACCTTCTTGTTGGGCGCGTAGATCTTGATCGGCTCGGCCTTCTCGCCGATCGCCACGAACGGCACCAACTCATTGGTCGCCAGCGCCAGCTTCTCGACGATCACCTTGGCCTCGGCCTCGGTGGCGTAGAAGAGTTGATCGGTGAGCGCCAGCACGTCAATGGTCTCGCCGGTTGCGGGGATCTTGACCTTCAGCTCGTAGTTGGTGCCGGCCGGGGCCTTCGGGTCCAGGTAGCCCATGCGCACCGGATGATCGCGGTACAGGTTCTTGAACGCGCCCCACGGATGGCCGTAGCCGCCGATGTTGGCGCGGAAGTCCATACCAATCATGTGCTCGCCGTTGTCAAGGTAGGTCCAGTAGGCCGCCAGTTCCATCGGCTTGAAGACGGTCTTCAGGCCCCAGGCGGTGAGCTGTTGGGCGTAGGCGTCGCCGCCCAGGAAGAAGATCGGCCAGCTATTCATCGAGGCGATCTCGAGCTGAACCGGCTTGCCGTCCTTGTCCTGCCACATCTTGTCGGCGCCGCGCTTCCAGCCGATTGAGGTCAGCAACTCTTCGGCCTTGGCCTTGTTGAAGGAGTAATCCTGCATCTTGGCCTGGGTCTCTTTGCTGACCCAGCGATCGCGGAATGACGGCACGAGGCCGGTCATCTTGGTGTCGGGGTCGAGCGTGCCTGGCTCCAGGATCGGCAGCACCGACTTGAAGTCAATCGCCATGATGATGGCTTTGCGCACTTCGGGCTTGTCCAGGGGGGCCTTGCGGATGTTGAAATCCCAGCCCGGCTGGCTGCCCGACTTCGACCAGTTGATGTACATGTCCGGCTGCGCCTTCTTGAGTTGATCGAAGACATCAGGCGGCATGCCGTGCTGGTCGCCGTCGTACTTGCCGGAGACCGCGTTGGTGATGTAGGCTTCCTGTGCGACATAGCGCATGATCACGACTTCGTCGTACTTGTTGTTCTTGCTCGCCCAGGAGTTTTCCTTGCGCTGGAGCATCATATCGGAGGTGGTCACACCGCCGACCTTGAACGGCCCCGTGCCGATGGCCTCGGTCACCGCCGGCTTGAAGGCGAACAACTCTTCGCGCACGACATTGCGCTCTTTGTTGGCCGCATCGTCCAGGTTGCCGTTCGCATCACGCTTGGCCAGCAGGGCCGGCACCTTCTCCGCCCACTTGCCGTAAATGTGCGTCGGCGCGACCATGTTGACCTCGAAGGCGATAGACTTCAGGATCGGGCTGGCCTTCTTCCAGGTCATGACGACAGTGTAGTCATCCGTTGCCTCAATCTTGTCCAGGTAGCGCCAGACGATATGATTGGTGATGAAGTACAAGTGGTACGTCGTGACGACATCCTTGCTGGTGAACGGCTTGTCGTCGGTCCACTTGGCGTCCTTGCGGAGCGTGATGGTCAGCTTGTTGCCATCTTCCTTGAAGGACTCACCTAACATGGGGTGGTAGGTCGGCGTAGGAATCGGGACAAAGTCGAAGAGCGGGTCGAAGATGTAGCGCACAGCGGCATCCAGGCCGGGCGGCGCATACAGGTTGGCGTGCAGCGCCTCAGGCGGCTGCAAGTTGGCGCTGGAGGTGAAGCGTGACTTGGCGCCGGCAACAGGCGCCGGGGCCTTGGCGGCAGCAGGCGCCGCGGTGGCAGCCGCCGGGGCGGCCGCTTTCGGCGCATCTGCTTTGGGCGCAGCAGGCGCGGGAGCGGGGGCTGGCGTCGCGCAAGAAACCACGAGCAGCGCCACGATCATCAGGACGGCTAGAACGACATGCTTGGACAGTTTCATGTATCTCTCCTTGGAAACGATGTTCAAACGGCGAACGACGAGAGGAAAACAGAATGCATCTGAATATCGAACAGGGGCCTCCTTTCCAACCAGCAGCGCTACATGTAACGCAACTGCTGCATGTTGATCCTGAACAACCGCAGAGATGAACTACCCTTACCCAGAGTACCTGTCAAGCCCAGGATAGTGGACTTCAAAGTATGCGCGCCAAACGCCACGCAACACCCATTGACTGATTGAGCGTTTCACACTGAGGCATGCCAACCAGGGCTTCTCGTTCAGCATAGAAACCTGTATCTGACACGTGGACTACCTTCCACCTGGGGCGGTTGGACTCTGGCAAGTCGTAGGGATTACTAAACCATATCTAGGCCGAAATGTCAAATTAGTGTTAGCGCGGGGGAATGCGGTATTTGACAGAATCCCCATCTTGGGATATCCTTTGCTCAGTAGACGTGGGAAGTTGGTTCCGGATGACGAAAGTGCACCGCCCAGACGTACCTGGTCTGAGCGGTGTTTTTGTTGCCCCAAGCCATGCCCGCGTAACAGCATAAGTTTCCAGTAGGAGGGTTTTCAGTCTATGGCTACTCGTGAGATCGGCACCGTTAAGTGGTTCAGCAATCAAAAGGGTTACGGGTTCATCGCCCGTGAGTCCGGTGACGACGTGTTCGTTCACTTCTCCGCCATCGAGGCCGAGGGCTACAAGAGCCTGGCCGAAGGTGACAAGGTCGAATTCGCGGTCGAGCAGGGCAAGAAAGGCCTTGCCGCGACTGAGGTGCGCAAGGCCGTCTAATCCGCCTTCAACCGGGGCACAGGCCCGTTGATCGCAGGTCGGACCACCGGGCCATCCATAACATCGTGACCTCGCCTGCCGGCGCTCGAATGGGTGCCGGCAGGTTGTTTTTTAGTCGGCAGTCCGCCGCCGGCTGAAGCCCGGCGGCTCAGCAGGTGGAAGCCGGTTCAAACCGGCTCACCCCGCCTCCCGGCATAACCAACCGGCTTGCAGCCGGTTTTCACCTCCTGAGCCAGCGGGTTTCAACCCCTGGCGTCGCTGTCCGCGGAGCGTCTCCCATGCAAGCCACGTCAGCCCAGTTTCCCCCGACTACGCCACCGGCCGGCAGCCGCCTCCGGCGCAGCCTGCTCTATGTCCCAGGCGACCGCGCGGCGATGATCGCCACGGCCAGCCAGCGCGGGGCCGATGGCCTGATCCTCAACCTCGAAGACGCCGTCGCCGCGACGCACAAAGAGACCGCCCGCCAAGTCGTCGTGCAGGCGTTGCAGAGCCACGATTTCGGCCGCGCCGAGGTGGTCGTGCGCATCAACCCGCTCGACACCGCCACCGGCTACCGCGACCTGCTGGCCGTGACGCCCGCCGCGCCGGGTGCGATCCTGCTGCCGAAGGTCGGATCGGTCGAGGAGACCCGCTTCGCGGCCTGGACCATCGCCCGCCTGGAGGAGATGCACGGCCTGCCCGCCGGTCAGATCAAGCTCATGTGCATGATCGAAAGCGCGGCCGGGGTGCTGGCCGCGCGCGAGATCGCCGCGTGCCACGCACGGGTGGCCGCGCTGATCTTCGGCGCGACCGATTACAGCGTGGAGGTCGGCTGCGCGCTCACACCCGATGGCCGGCATCTGCGCCACGCGCAATACCAGATCGTGCTGGCGTGCCGGGCCGCGGGCATCGCGGCGATTGACACCCCACACATGAACCTCCAGGACGCCGCCGGGTTGGCCGAAGCCGCCCAGCGCGCGGCCGAGCTGGGCTTCGACGGCAAGTCCGCCATCCATCCGAGCCAGATCGAGCCGATCCACGCGGCCTTCTCCCCCACGGCCGAGCAGATCGCCTGGGCCGAGCGGGTGCTGGCCTTGCTGGGCGACCGGGACGACGCGCAGTTGGGCGCAGAATTGCTTGACGGCCAACTGATCGAAGCGCCGCACCTGGCGCGCGCCCGGCGCATCCTCGCGGCAGCGGACAGGGGTCAGGAGACCGGGAGGTGACGGCGTGATGAGCGACTTGCCAGGGCTGATCGCGACGGCGCTGCTGCTGAGCGTCTGGTCGGGATG
>CAZYHE010000151.1:0-8975 GCA_964647225.1 uncultured Anaerolineales bacterium | reverse complement strand
GGAAAAGCACCTGGTTGCGCGCGGCCGCGACGGCCAATTCCACCGGCTGGTCGGGGTCGCACTCGCCGCTGATGCGGCTGACATCCTGGAGAGAGCGGGCCGGGATGATGACGCTGTGGTCGGCCGGCACGGCCGCGGCCAGCGTTGTCCGGCGCAGCGAGAGGCGATACCCGTCGGTGGCGGCCAGCGTCAGGCGATCCCCCTCGAACCGCGCCAGCACGCCGGTGAGGGAGGGCCGGCTGGTGTCTTTGGCGTCGGCGGCCGCAAAGGCGACCTGGTCAATGATCTGGCGCAGCACCGCGGGCTGGAGTCCCAGCGCGCGTTCGCCGTCCGCGGTCGGGATCAGGGGGAACTCGCTGGCGTCGATGCCTTTGATGTTCGACTCGAAGCGGGCGCATTTCAGGTTGACGCTCATCGTGCGCACCACCATCTCCAGTTCGATCTTCTCGGCGGGGACCGAGCTGACCCACTCCGTCAGCAGGCGGGCCGGCAGGGTGATCGCGCCGTCATCCTCGACCTGCGCGCCCAGCCACGCGCTGACGCCCACCTCCAGATTGGTGGCAGCCAGCTTCAGCCGCCCCTCGTCGGTGCTGAGGAGGATGTTGCCGAGCACCGGCAGCGTGCTGCGCGATGAGACAGCCCGACCCACGATGGAAAGCCCCTTGGCAAGGTTCTCTTGGAGGATAGATAGACGCACGGCGAAACCTCCTGATGGTCAGTCGAAATCGTTTCCGAATCAATCAATCGGTATTGAGGCGTGAGTATAACACGAACTGGACACTAACGCAACATAACAGATGCCGAAAGCGCGCTCAGCCCGCCGGCCCGATCGTCGTGCGCTCCGCGACCAGGGCCAGCAGCCGTTCCATCACCTGACCGCCCGCATCGAGGCGGAGCTGGATGGCGCCTTCGGGACATGCGGCAGCGCACCGGCCGCAGCCTTTGCACGTGTCGGCGATGATCGCCCGACCATCCGCCAGGCTGAGCGCGGCCACGTGGCACAGGCCGAGACAGGCGCCGCAGCCGGTACACTCCGGCCCCACCTCGACGTGCAGCCCCGGCAGGCGCAGCACCGAATCCCAGAACTCCCGCGGGCCGCGGCGCAAGCCGTGGCGCACCGTGCAGCAGCAGTCGCAGCAGAAACAGACCGCCAGCATCCGGTCATAGTCAATGCCGAGCAGCTCCGCGTCGTACGCGGCGTGGACGACCAACGGCACAAGGCCCAGTTCCATCGCCTGCCGCGCGTGCGCCAGCGCGCCCGCCGCGTCGAGCGGCCGCCCCAGTTCGGGGCTGATCTGGCCGGCGGCGTCGCCCAGGAAGAGGCAGCCGAGATCGCGCGGATAGGTCCGGCACCCCTCGGCGCGGCGGCAGAGGCACTGGTTGAGCACGACCTGCCGGCTCGACCGCGCCACCAGCGCCTCAAGCAGGCCGTAGGGCAGCGCCACGCTCTCGGTCCCGCTCACCACCCGGTTCACCGGCAGGATGATGTGGCGGTTGCGGTCGGGGCTGACGTCGGCATGGATGAAACGGCCGAGCACAGGCTGTTGCGCGGCCCAGCTCTGGATCTTGCCGAGCGGCCACAGCAGCATCAGGAGGTCGAATGAACGTTTCGAGCGGCCCATGGTCAGGTGTCAGGAATCAGGCGTCAGTAGTCAGCACTTGCGGATCAGCCGTGGCGGCGCACGAACCGCTGCATCCGTTCGAGCGCCTCTTCGATCTGGTCTTTGGCCGTGGCGTAGCAGATGCGCACGTAGCCTTCGCCGCCCTGACCGAAGGCCGGGCCAGGCACGACCGCCACGCGTTCTTCTTCCAGGAGGGTCCACGCGAATTGATCCGAGGTCATGCCGCTGATGCGGATGTCGGGAAACGCGTAGAACGCGCCGCGCGGCTCGAACGCCCGCAGGCCGATGCTGTTCAACCCCGCCAGCAGCAGCTTGCGGCGGTCATCATACGACGCGACCATCGCCTGCACAGCATCTTCGGCGCGTGGATCGGTCAGCGCGGTGATCGCGGCGACCTGCGCGGTCGTCGGCGCGGACATGATGGTGTACTGATGCACCTTGCGCATGGCGTCCAGGATGTCGGCCGGGCCGAGCGCAAACCCGAGCCGCCAGCCGGTCATGGCGTAGTCTTTCGAGAAGCCGCCGATAACGATCGTGCGGTCGCGCAGCCCCGGCAGGCTGCTGAAGGTGATGTGCCGGCCAGCCCCATAGATCAGCCGATCATAGATTTCGTCGGAGATCACCAACAGGTCGTGGCGCTCGGCCAGCGCGGCGATCTCGGTCATGCGCGCCTGGTCGAGGATCGCGCCCGTCGGGTTGTTCGGATAGTTGATGAGGATCGCCCGCGTGCGCGGGGTAATCGCCGCCGCAATCTGTGCGCCCGTCACCTGAAACGCGGTCTCGACCTGGGTCGCGATGGGCACGGCGACCCCGCCGGCAAAGACCACTTCGGCTTCGTAAGAGACGAAGCACGGCTCCGGGACGATCACCTCGTCGCCGGGGTTCAGGATGGCGGTCAGCGCCAGGTAGAGCGCCTCGGAGCCGCCGACGGTGATGAGACATTCGCGCTCCGGGTCATAGGCCGGCCCGTAAAGCTGCGCCCACTTGGCGACGACCGCCTGGCGCAGCGCCGCGATGCCGGAATTGGATGTGTAACGCGTCTCCCCGCGGCGCAGCGAAGCGATGCCGGCCTCGCGGATCACGTCCGGCGTCACGAAGTCCGGCTCGCCGATGCCCAGCGAGATCACGTCCTGCATCGTGGCGGCGATGTCGAAGAATTTACGGATGCCGGATGGCGGCACATCAGCCACCCGGCGCGAGATACGATTGGACATGAAATGAGTCTCCGTTATGCAACACACAGGTCGCGAATGATATCCCGCGCCATCTTGACGCCCAGGATCAGGTTTTCGACTGAGATGCGTTCGTCAATCCCATGCACGCGGCCGAGATCGGCCCGCTCTAGGATGGCCGGGCCGAAGCCGTAGGCCGCGTAGCCGCGCTGGCGGAAATAGCGGCCGTCGGTCGCGCCCGGCACCAGGAGCGGGAACAAGCCCGCGCCCGGCACGTGCGCCGTCACCGCCCGCTGGACGGCCGCGTAGAATGGGCTATCCATCGGCGCGACCCCGGAGGGCGGCGCGCCTTCGGCGGCTTCCACGCGCACGCGCTTGTCTCCGATCACGGCTTCGAGCCAACGGACGAACTCCGCGGCGTCGGTTTCGGGCAACAGCCGGCAATCCAGCTCCGCCTCGGCGCGCTCCGGGATGACGTTGATTTTGTAGCCCGCGCGCAGGATCGTCGGGCTGATCGTGTCGCGCAGCACCGCGCCCATCAGCCGATCGGCCGACAGCCGGCCGCTGAGCAGGCGCAAGATCGCCGGCTGATCCAGATGGCGCAGGAAGAACGAGGCCGGGAATTTCTGCGCACCGGCCAGCGCGCGGAACATCCCGGCGGTGACCGCGTTGGTGTGAAGCGGTCGCGGCGTCCGGCGCAGCCGTTCCAGTGCAGCCGCCAGCGTGACGACCGCGTTGTTGGTGTGCGGCATCGAGCCGTGGCCGGGTTCGCCGCTGGCGATCAGGCGCACGTTGTGCGGCCGCTTCTCGGCCACGGCGATGCCGAACATGGTCCGATCGCCAAACATCCCGTGCAGCCCGCCGCTGCCTTCATCCCACACCCATTCGGGGTCAAGCTCGGCCAGGTGGCGCTCGGTGAGCCAGCGCATCCCGGCGTGGCCGCGGGCCTCCTCATCGGGCACGGCCAGGAAGATGATCGGCCGGCGGAAGCGGACGCCCTCCTTAAGCAAGGAGTCGAGCGCCAGCAGGAACACCACGCCCAGATTCTTGGTGTCGAGCGTGCCGCGGCCCCACACGAAGCCCTCGGCTACGGCGCCGCTGAAGGGCGGGTGGGTCCACTGCGCAGGGTCGGCCCCGACCACATCTATGTGATGGTTGATCAGCAGCGGCTTGAGCGGCGCGTTGCCCGCGATGCGGCCCACCACCAGCCCGCGGCCCGCCGCCGGCTCATGGATCGTCACATCGCGGGTGATCCCACGGTCGCGCAACTGATCGCGCAGCCATTCGGCCGCGGGCAGCTCGTTGCCGGGCGGGTTAGTCGTGTCGAACTGCACGTAGCGGCTCATCGTCGCCACCGCATCGGCCTGAATCGCGTCCCAGTTCGCAGTTGAACTCACGTGTTTCATCCTTCCTGGCCGCTGGCTCGGTCAGAGACCGGCCAGAGCGAGAAGCAGATATTTGGGTCGCTGGCTCGGTCGGAGACCGGCCAGAGCGGAGGGGACGCCGACCAGCGCGGCGGGGCGCGGAGGCATTTTCCCGACCTTTTTCGGGGCAAGCATACCACAACTTCGGCCTGATGAGAATCTGGCGGGGAAGGGTTCAGCCGTTCCAAATAGGGTCGCGCGCGTAGGTACGCTTCGCGTGAGCGGAGTTCCGGCGGTTTTGGGGCCGGAACGCAGTGCCCAAACACAGGGGCATTCTATCGAAGGAGGCCGGCGCGCTGGCAAACAGGCCGCATCCAAGGTGCGCCATCGCAAGGTGCGCACCCCACCGGCGCTTCATGTCTTGCGAAAGACCCCATACAAATTCAGGTTCCCCTCATGCCCATCCGCGTAGAACGTCACCTCGTGCGCCAGCCCGGTGCGCGTTGAGACCGCCAATTCGCCCAGGGCTTCCGCGTTGATCGCTGCGCAGTAGCGCTGGCCAGCCGCGGTCGCGCCCCACGGCAGCAGGTAGTCGCCCGGCTCGACATCTTCGGGCCGCACGCCGGCCAATTCCCAGGGCAAGATGCGCGCGTTCAGCCGCGCCGCGGTGAGAAACTGCCAGGTGGAGACCACCAGCACGCCGCCCGGCCGCAGCAGATCGGCGCACGCGGCGAGCAGCCCCGCGCGGTGCGCCTTGCCGGGGATGTGATGCAGCACCGCGAGCGCGGTCACCGCGTCCCAGTGTCCCCGGCCCAACTCATCGGCCAAAGCGAACGGCGCGGTGAGGTCGAGCGAGGCCAGCTCGGCGCGGTGAAAATGGGCGTGGATGGCGGCGTCGGGCGAGGTAAACTGGCGGGCGTCCGCGGCCGCAATCGCCAGCAATTCCGCGCTGCTGTCCACACCGAGATAGCGGCCGCGCCAGCCGCGCTCCGCCAGGAAGCTCAGCAACCGGCCATTGCCGCAGCCCAGGTCGGCGACGTTGGCGGCCAACCGAAGATGCGGTAGAATACAGTCGAAGCCGGGCGGCCAACTCCGCCGCGTGCGGGCGAAATCCCCGGCAAATTGGGCATAGAAGCGGCGGTTTAGTTCCAGAAGCGCCGTACAGGTCTCTGAATTCATGATTGATGACACCGAATTGGTTCGTTCCTCTGATCCCACCGCTCGCGCCCCTGGCCCGCTTGGCCCGCAGGCCAGGGCGGGCTGGCGGCCGCACGGCCGCGATTTCGACGTGCGGCAACACCAGGATGCGCTGCTGGCGATCTTCGCCGCGGTGCGCGCGGCGCCGAGTTGGGATCAGCATACATTGCTGCGCATCTTAGCACGGCACGGCCGGGACGGCAAGGGGGCTGTCTCTGGCTATTTCTCCAAGATCGAGCTGGTGACAGCCTACCAGCAATTGACCGCTGCCGGGGCGCTGCCTTTCGAACGCGGCGTGTTGCGCCGCTTGCAGATGAAGCCGGTGCGGACCTCCTCCGGCGTCGCGCCCGTCACCGTGCTGACCGAGCCGGCGGGCTGTCCCGGCTGCTGCATCTTCTGCCCCGACGCCGAGGGGATGCCCAAAAGCTACCTGCCCGACGAACCGGGCGCGCGCCGCGCCGCGCAGTGCGGCTTCGATCCGTTCCTTCAGGTGCGCACCCGGCTGGAGACCTTCGCGGCGATGGGCCACACCGCCGACAAAGTCGAGTTGCTGATCCTCGGCGGCACCTGGAGCGCCTACTCGCGCAAGTACCGCGAATGGTTCGTCACCCGCTGCCTGGATGCGATGAACGAGGAGGTGGCACGGTCAGAGACCGGCCACAGCGCGGAGGTGGTCGAGACCGGCCACAGCGAAGGGGATCACCCTGTCACCCTGTCACCCTGTCACCCTGTCACCTTGTCACCTTGTCACCTTGTCACCCTGTCATGCCACCATCACCCACCCACACACCCACCCCCTTGGCTCGCCGACGCGAACGCTGGTTCTATCTGCTGATCACGCCCTGGTTGATCGGGTTCGTCTGTTTGCAGGGCGGGCCGTTGATCGGTGCGTTGGCGCTGGCGTTGTTTGAGTGGCGGTTGCCCCAGCCGCCGCGCTTTGTCGGGGTGAGCCAGCTAGCCGCGCTGCTAGTCGATCCGCTCTTGGGGCGGGTGCTATGGAACACCTGCTACTATGCCACGGGGAGTGTGCCGAGCGGGATTGCGTTGGGGTTGCTGCTGGCGCTCTTGTTACGCCGACCGCGACGCGGTGTCACGCTCTTTCGCGCCATCTATTTTTTACCGGTGGTCACGACGGGGGTGGCGATGGCGTTGCTTTGGAGCTGGATCTTTAATCCGCGCTTTGGGCCGCTCAATGCGTTGCTGGCAGTGGTCGGTATCCCTGGGCCGGCCTGGTTGCAAGATGAAAGCTGGGCAATGCCGGCGTTGATGCTCATGAGTGTTTGGCATGTGGGCGTCAACATGCTGGTCTATCTGGCGGCGCTGCAAGCGGTGCCGCCAGAACTCCACGCGGCGGCGGCGCTCGATGGCGCAGACCGCTGGCAGCGTTTCCGCCATGTGACCTGGCCGCTGCTTTCACCGGTGACCTTTTACTTGTTGGTCGTCAATCTGATCGGCGTCTTTCAATTCTCTACCCCCGCCTATGTCCTGACCAAAGGGGGGCCAAATAACGCGACCATGACCCTGCCGCTCTACCTTTATCTGAATGCCTTTACCTGGGCCAACTTGGGCTATGCCGCTGCGCTGGCCTGGGTCTTACTGCTGGTGGTGTTGTTGATTACCTTGCTGCAATTTCGCCTGGCCCGACAGTGGGTCTTTTACCGGGGAGGGTAGCATGAAGCGAAGATCGACAGGGCGCTGGTGGGCGACCGGGCTTTACTACGGCGCGTTGCTGTTGTTGAGCCTGCCCTTTGTGCTGCCCTTGCTCTGGATGGTGGCGACGGCCTTTAAGCCGACCGCACAAATTTATAGCGCGCCCCTCACCTTGTGGCCCAACCCGATGACGCTGGCAAACTTTCGCGTCGCCTGGCACCTACTCGATTTTCCCCGCTTTCTTGCCAACTCGCTCTGGGTGACTGGGTTGAGTATGGTGGGCGCCATTCTCTCTTCGGCGTTGGTCGGCTATGCCTTTGCGACCCTGCCGGCGCGCGGCAGGGGGACGCTCTTCACTCTGCTGCTGATGACAATGATGTTGCCACCGGTGGCGACCTTGATCCCCCAATTTGTCCTCTTTAGCGCGCTGGGGTGGGTCAACAGCTATTGGCCGTTGATTCTGCCCTCCTTTTTTGCCAATGCGTTTTATGTCTTTCTCTTTCGCCAATTCTTTCTGGGGTTGCCGCGCGAACTCTTTGAGAGTGCCGAGATCGATGGCTGTAACCCATTGCTGGCCTTTCGCTGGCTGGCGCTGCCATTAGCGACCCCAGCCATTGCCACCGTAGCCATCTTCGCCTTTATCAGCGGCTGGAATGACTTTCTCACCCCGTTGATCTATCTCAGCACCACCAGCAAGTTTACCCTGAGCCTGGGGCTGGCGCTCTTTCAAGGACTCTTTTATACGCAACTGGAATATCTGATGCCGATGGCGTTGGTCGGGCTGGCCCCGGTGTTGTTGCTCTTTTGCCTGGCCCAACGCTATTTTGTACAAGGTATTGTAACAACCGGAATTCAAGGATAAGAAAGAAGCTTATGCTCTTTGAAGTACCAACGCCACCCGGCGCACTACGCCGCACCGCTTCCCTGCCCCATCACCAGCCGACCCAGCAGCAGTTGTTTTGTTTTATGGGGGAACAGGTTCGCGTACAAACAAACTCTGCCGCTGTGTTGGAAGCCGCACAGTTGGCCTTTGGTCGCTTTCCACCAGCCCCCGCCACTGATGTTCCTCCCACTGGCGCGCCCCCTTTAGTCATTGATCTCTTTGTGGAGCCACCCAAAGATCCGGCTGCGGATCTGCCAAGTAGTGCTCTGCCGCAACCGGTCTTTCATACCAAAGGGCATCTCTTTCACCTCAATGTCGGGCTGGCCAATAGCTTGCTGGTCGATATGCAAACGGGCTATAGCGTTGGCTTTCTGACACCGGCGGTTGTGCAGGATCTCAGCTTTATCCGCAACGTTTTTCTGGAGCTGCCGGCGCAGGCGATGTTGGGGTTGGCGCGCGACTTTGTAGCGATCCATGCGGCTTGTGTAGTCAAAGATGGGGTGAGCGTACTGATTCAGGGGGAGTCCGGCACCGGCAAATCGACCCTCGCCTTTGCCTCGCTACGGCGCGGCTTTCAGATTTTGGCCGAAGATGTGGTACAGGTCAAGGTGCAGCCAGAGCGGCTCCATCTGTGGGGGATTCCCTGGAAATTTCACCTGTTGCGCGATAGCCTGCGCTTCTTCCCGGAACTGGCAGATCACCAACTGCGGATGCAGGTCAACGGCGAATGGAAGCTGGAGGTGGAGTTGGATGAGCTGATTGCCGGCGCCACCATCACCAACGCGCCGCCGGGATTGCTGGTCTTTCTCGAACGGACCACCACGCCACCCGGCACCCACATCGAACGCCTCTCGCCCGCCGAGACACGCCAACGCTTTAGCGCCGTCTGGTCATGGGAGGTCGGCTGGCAGGATCTCTACGATCAGGTGTTGACACGCTGGCTGGACCAAGGCAGCTATCGACTGCTTATGAACGGCACACCGGACGAGGCGGTAGATGCGTTGGTCGCGCTGATCGATCAGCAAGCCTAACACTGTCGTTTGTAACTACTCAACCGGCCTGCTTTCTGTAAAAAAAAAAAAAAGGG
>CAZYHE010000150.1:0-8989 GCA_964647225.1 uncultured Anaerolineales bacterium | reverse complement strand
TTGCGTATTGCGTGACGCCGTAGATGGCGGCTCCGGGAATACGCACTACGCACTACGCAACATCTCTGCCAACAACACACCAATAGAGTCATAACCCATGCGCGCAAATACTGATTGGTTCCAACAGGCCGGCTGGGGCGTCTTCACACACTACCTGGCCGCGGCCGAAACGTCTGCCGAAGCGTGGCAGGCGCAGGTTGACGCCTTCGACGTCGAGCGGCTGGCCGACCAGCTTGCGGCGGCCGGCGCACCGTACTACTTCATCACCATCGGGCAGAACTCCGGCCACTACTGCGCGCCCAACGCGACCTACGACGCGCTCGTCGGTCGCGCCCCCAGCCGGCTCGCGCGCCGCGACCTGGTGGCCGACCTGGCCGGCGCGTTGGCGCCGCGGGGCATCCGGCTGCTGGTCTATCTGCCGAGCGGCGCGCCCTCGATGGACGAAGTGGCGATGGAACGGCTGGAGTGGCGGTGGGGATTCGCGAAGCCGTGGCCTTCGCACGGCGGCCCAGAGACCGGCGAACGGCTGGCGGCCTTCCAGGAACGGTGGGAGGCGGTGATCCGCGAATGGTCGCTGCGGTGGGGCCGCAAGGTTTGGGGCTGGTGGTTCGATGGCTGCTACTTCGCCGACGCGATGTATCGCCGCCCCGAACCGCCGAACTTCGCCTCGTTCGCGGCCGCAGCCAAAGCCGGCAACCCGGATTCGCTCGTGGCGTTCAACCCCGGCGTGAAAGTCCCGGTGATTTGCCACAGCGAGCACGAGGACTACACCGCGGGCGAGATCAGCACGGCGTTCCCCGTCTGTCCGGGCCGCTGGCTGGACGGCGCGCAATACCACCTGCTCGGCTACCTGGGCCAGAACTGGTGTCGCGGCGGCCCGCGCTTCCCGGACGCGTTCGTCGCCGGCTACACCCAGCATGTGCGCGAGCGTGGGGGCGTCATCACGTGGGATGTGCCGATCACGCCGGAGGGGCGCATCCCGGAGGCGTTTGTCGCGCAACTCGCGCGTTTGCGCGAGGCGTGATCCGATCAGAAGCGGTTGGACGGCCCCGCATCTCTGATTTGACATCTTCGACCACTCCATTGTACAATCTCAACCGATTGAGTTGACCTTCGCCGCCCACCCAAACCTTGCGCGGGCGGCCGCTTCAAACCTGTCATAGTCGGTTTACGAGAGGCGTCCGATGTCGCCCACGACCGAGGATCAGGTTCCTTCGCCAGATTCCCAACCCACCTCCCGCCGGCGCGTGACCATCTACACGATCGCTCGGCAGGCGGGCCTGTCTCCTTCGGCCGTCTCCCTGGCGTTGCGCGACAGCGCCGAGATCAGCCCCGATACGCGGGCGCGCGTGAAAGCGATCGCCGCCGAGTTGAGTTACGAGCCGAACCTCATGGCGCGCAGCCTGCGCACCCACCGTACTGGTTCCATTGCCATCATCCTGCCTAATATCCATGACCCGTGGATGGGCGCGCAGACCGATCCCATGCAGGTGGCGGCGACCCGGCACGGATATGAATTTCTAGCCATCCTTGAAGATGATATGCTGCTGGCCGGCCAGCGTGCCCTGGAGCTGCTCAATCGTGGCCGCGTCGACGGGGTGGCCTTGGGCGGACTCAGCGCGTTGGCTATCAAGAACCGACTTCAGACCAGAAGTGATGCGGTCTGCCCGAACGTGGTAGCGTTTTGCGAAAGCCCTGAGGATGTGGCGCAGCTCTGCATGGACGCCGTGCTCTTCGACTTCTATCCGGGGGCCTATGCCGCTGTTTCGCATCTGGCCCAGTTGGGACATCGCCGCATCGGATATCTTCACCCGGCCCAACGCGAGATGGCAAGATCGCGGCTTCAAGCATATCGCGACGCTTGTACGCATTTCGGTCTGGATGATGACCCCCGACTGATTGCCTATGTGCCCCTGCGGCCCGGCGCGGCGTGCGTGGGCGCGCACGAGATGTTAGGTCTGAATCCTCGGCCCACAGCCATCTACTGCTGTAGCGACTACCTGGCCTTTGAGGCCATGCGCGCGGTGGCCGAGCGGGGTCTGGCTGTGCCAGACGACGTTGCGATCATCGGCACCGGCAACGTACCGATGGCCGCCTACACCGCGGTTTCGCTCACAACCGTCGAGTGCTACCCGCAGGTCGCGGGTCAGCAGGCGATCCGCCTCTTGCTGCGCCGTCTGGCAGATCCGATGGCCGAGCGCGAGGTATACACGGTGCATCCGAGCTTGATCGTGCGCGAGAGCTGCGGAGGACATCAGAGGAGCACGGGATGAGTTATCTTGAACGTTTCCTGGCGGTCATGGACTATCAGCCCACCGACCAGGTCCCCAACTGGGAGTTGGGCGCGTGGCCGCAGACGCGTGATCGCTGGGAGGCGGAGGGGTTGACGCCCGGCGATTTCCACTGGAATTGGTTCACCGGTGAGGAAGCCCTGAGCATGGATCCGCGCGAATTCATCCGCATCAACAACCGGCCCCTCCCGGAGTTCGAACAGGAAACCCTCGCCGAAGACGAGCGCACGATCACTTTCCGGGACACCTTGGGCCGGGTGCGCAAAGGTCTCAAAGAGGGCAGCGTGCGCGGCGGCCGCATGTCCATGGATACCTACATCTCCTTTCCGATCAACAGCATGGCCGATTGGCAGGCGTACAAACAGCGGCTGGTCATGCGCCACGACCGCTACGAGCCGTGCTGGCAGGCGTTGCGGTTGAACGGCTGGCGGGGCCGCGACTATCCGCTGATCCTCGGCCAAAATGGCGGCATGTTGGGCTGGTACTGGTTCACGCGCGATCTGATGGGCACCGAGAACCTGTCGTTCGCCTTCTACGACCAGCCGGCCCTGGTGCATGACATCATGGAGTTTCACACCCACTTCCTCATCGAGGCGGCGCGGCCGATCCTGGAGCGCACGACGGTCGAGTATGTCAACTTCAACGAAGACCTTTCGATGAAGACCGGCCCGCTGCTCAGCCCCAAGCTCTACCGCGAGTTCATCTACCCCCGGCTGCGGCGGGTGGTGGATTTCCTCAAGTCGCATGGGGTGCGCTACGTCGCGATTGACACGGATGGCAACCCGGAAGCCGTGATCCCGATGATGATGGATGCCGGGGTGGACGTCATCTGGCCGCTCGAACGCGCCGCCGATCAGGACCCCGTCCGCCTGCGCAAGAAGTTCGGCCGCTCACTGCGCCTGTGGGGTGGCGTGGACAAACGGATCCTGGCGGAAGGGCCGGCCGCCATTGACGAGCACTTGGCCACGATGCGCCCCTTGATCGAGGAGGGCGGCTTCATCCCGGCGGTGGATCACACGGTGCCGCCGGACGTAAGTTGGCCGAACTTCCAGCACTACATGCAAAGCAAACGCGAGCTATTGAGGCGCCACGCATGAACCCATTGCCTACCCCGACGAACCCTGTCCCAGCCGGTCTGCCATATCAGGCGCCGATTTCAATCGGTGTCCCGATCGGTGCGAAGGCCCAAATGACCAAGCGCGAACGCGTCCTGCGCACCATCCGCTTCCAGGAGACCGACCGCGTGCCGGTCTACGACCTGCTGCAGAACGACGCGGTGATCGAGCACTACAGCGGTGAAATACTCACCCCGGAAAACGGCGTGCGCCTCAAGGCGATCACGATCGCCAAGACCATGGACATGACGCGTTCGATCGGCGGGCCGAATCACCCCGGTGAGATCTTGGCCGAGAACGGCATCCGCACCCGCCGCGAACGTTGGACATCGTGGATCATCGAGCGGCCCTGGCACGACATGCCAACCCTGGTCGAGTGGATCAAAGGCGAGATCGCCCGCGTCGAGGCGCAGGTCTTCGACCGGGCCTACGCCGCGGAGTTTCACCGCCACATCCGCGAGTGGCTGGAGATCAACGCCGCGGCCGATCCGACCGGCCGCGGCGACCCGACCGTGCTCATCGTCGAAAGCGGCGCGGGGTTGACGCAGATGTACCACGTCACCGATATCGGCACGTTCTCTTTCTTGATCGCCGACTACCCCGACCTGGTGGAAGAATGGCTCGATGCCAACAATCGCGCCCAATTGCGCCGCGTCGCCGCCATCGCCGATCCCGAGTTGATCCCCATCGTGCTCACCTACGATGATATCGCCTACAAGACCTCCACCATCTTCTCGCCGAAGTGGCTGCGGCGCTATTGGTGCCCCAGGCTGAAAAAGCTCAACGACGCCTGGCATGAGCGCGACACGATCTGTCTCTTCCACTCGGATGGCAACCTGTTCCCAATCCTCGACGACCTGGTCACTGCGGGCATTGACGGTCTCAACCCGTTGGAGGTACTGGCCGGGATGAGCGTGGGCAAGGTGCGCCAGAAGTACCCGCAGCTCTTCCTGACCGGCGGCATTGACGTGAGCCAGCTCCTCTCCTTTGGCACGCCGGACGAGGTGCGCGCGGCCTGCCGCCAGGCCATCGCCGAGGCGGACGGGAAGGGCTACTTCCTCGGCTCGACCACCGAGTTGCACTGGGATGTCAAGCTCGAAAACGCCATCGCCATGTTCGAGACCGCCTGGGAGACCGAGAGACCACAGTAAGGAACGCACTCATGTTGACTTCTAAACAGCGCACGCTGAACGCATTGACCTACAAAGGCTTCGACCGCCTGCCAACTTTTTACCAGGCCACGCCGGAGTTCGACGCCACGCTCCGGCAGCACATGGGCCTGGCCACCCGCGCCGATTTGGACGTGGCACTCGGCGTGGACATGAAGCATGTGGCCCCGCGCTACATCGGCCCGGAGCTGCGTCACTTCCCCGATGGGAGCTGGGAAGGGATCTGGGGCGAGCGGTACAACAACATCCCCTACGAGCAGGGGACCTACCCGGAGGCCGTCTATCTGCCCTATGCGGGGATCACCGATGTCGCCGACCTCGACAAGCTCCGCTTCCCCGCCGCCGACTGGTTCGACTACTCCGTCCTGCCCGACCGGTGCGACAAGCTGGCCGGTTATGCCATCGCTTTCGGCGGCGCGGGGACGCCCGACTTCATGAACGGCATCGCCCGCTGCCGGGGTGTCGAGCAGGTGTTGCTCGACGTAGGCAGCCGGGATCCGGTCTACCTGAAGCTGATGGAGAAACGGCACGAATACTTCTACCAGTGGTGCGAGCGCGCCTTACAAGCTGCTGACGGCAAGATTGATATCCTGGCGTTGGGCGAAGACTACGGCAGCCAGCGCGGGCTGCTGGTCAGCCCGCGCACCTTCGACCGGCTCTTCCGGCCCTTCATGCAGGAATACTTCGACCTGGCGCACAAATACGGGGCGAAGGCGATGATGCATAGCTGCGGCAGCGTACGCGATCTGATCCCGCGCTTCATTGACATGGGGCTGGACATCCTGGATGTGGTGCAGGTGGATGCCGTGGGCATGAGCATCGGCGAGCTGCACCGCGAGTTCCACGGCAAGATCGTCCTGCGCGGGACGATGAGCGTCCAGTCCACGCTGCCCTTCGGCACGCGCGATGATGTGCGCCGCGAGGTGGCGCTCCGGCAGGAGCTTTACCGGGACGGCGGCATGATCATCGGCCCGACCCACGCCATCCAGCCACTCACACCCGTGGAAAACGTGCTCGAAATGTATCGGGCGATCGGCAGCTTCGCCGGCTAATGCCAGCCCGGCCGGAGTTGCCCTGGCAGCGTCCATCCCGGCGCTGCGCCACTCGGAGGTGCGGATGTAACGATTCAGACAACCGATCATACCAATCATTGCCAGCACCAGCCACATTCACAAAAGGAGCAGGAAGACCATGTCTCGCAAAGTCACTCGCCGCTCGTTTCTCACGCAATCGGCACTCGTAGGCATCGGGCTTGCCGCGGCCGCCTGTGGGCAGCCCGCTCAACCCGCCCCGGCGCCAGCCAAGGCCGAGCCGACCAAAGCCCCTGCGCCGACCACCGCGCCCGCGGCTGCGCCCGCAGCCACGAAAGCCCCTGAGCCGACCGCTGCACCCGCAGCGACGAAAGCCGCCGCACCGACCGCGGCCCCGCCCGCCGCAGCCGCCAGCAAGTACAAGGAAGCGCCCGCCCTGGCAGAACTCGTGAAGGCGGGGAAACTGCCGCCGGTGGATCAACGGCTGCCGAAGAATCCGAAGATCGCCAACGAGCTGCCCGAGAAATATCTAAAGCCGGAAGTCGGCAAGTACGGCGGCCAGATTCGCACCGCCACGACCTCGCCCACCAGCGACGCCGAGGCGTTCGTCTGCCAGAACGAGCCGTTGATCAACACGCCGGGCGTGCTGGGTGAGGAGTTCTTCCCGAACATCATCGAAACCTACTCCATCAGCCCAGATCAGAAGGTCTTTACCTTCAAGCTACGCGAAGGGCTGAAGTGGTCGGACGGCAACCCTGTGACGACCGAGGATGTACGCTTCGCCATCGAGGACGTGCTGCTCAACACCGAGCTGACTGCCACGGTGCCAGCCTGGCTCAAGTCAGGCAACGACCCGCGGTCCGATCCGCTCAAGTTCGAGATCGTGGATAACTTCACCTGGAAGATCGCGTTCTCTCAAGCCTACGGCGGCTTCGAATCACAAGTCGCGGTCGCCGGCTGGCGCAGTTATATCGAGCTTCTGAAGCCGGCTCATTTCCTCAAGCCATTCCACAAGAAGTACGCCGACGCGGCCAAGCTCGATGCCGCGATCAAGGAAAACAAGCTGGAGACCTGGGTCCAGCTCTTCACTCGCAAGGACGTGACGAACTGGGAGTGGCGCAACCCAGAGGCCATCGGCTTCCCGCGGCTCTACCCGTGGCTCCTGGTCTCGATTGACCAGAACACCGCTACGGCCGAGCGTAACCCGTACTACTTCAAGATTGACTCGGCTGGACAGCAACTGCCCTACCTGGACAAGTTGGTCAGCCAGTATGTTCAGGACATCGAGGCGCAGGCGCTCAAGGTGTTAGCCGGTGAGGTAGACTTCACGGCCCGCTTCGCGACGCTGGTCAAGATGCCGCTGTACAAGGAAAACGAGAAGCGGGGCGGTTACAAGGTCCAGCTTGTCACCGACCATGTGACGCACAGCGATCCGTTCCTCAACCTGACCCACAAAGACGAGAACTGGCGCAAGGTCGTGCGCGATGTGCGCTTCCGCCGGGCACTGAATATGGCAATCAATCGTAAGGAGATCCTGGACGCGGTCTACTACGGCTTTGCCGACATGCCGACCTGGGCGCCGGCCGAATACGACCCCAAGAAAGCCATGCAACTGCTCGATGAGATGGGCATGGACAAGAAGGGTGCCGACGGGTTCCGGCTCGGGCCGGATGGCAAGACCTTCATCGTGCCGTTCGAGTACGCGCCGATGGATCCCACCTTCCCGCCGGTCATCGAGATCATCGCCCAGAACTGGAATGCGATTGGGGTGAAGACCACCCTCAAACAGATTGACCAGGCCCTATACGGGCAGCGTAACGCAGCCAATGAGTTGCAGGCCACCATGCTCTGGGCCACCCCGCCCATCTGGTACTTCATGGATCTGGGTCAGAGCCGGTGGGGCCCGCTGTGGGTGCGCTGGTGGGATACGGCCGGCAAGGATGGCGAAGAGCCGCCGGCAGAGTACAAGAAGGTCATCGAGACGATCTACTCGTGCGGCCGGGTGGCGCCCAAGGACGCGCTCAAGGCCATTGATGATTTGCGCAAGATGTTTTACGATATGGTGCTCTGGATGCCGCCGCTCGAGAACATCAAACAGCCGATGATCATCAACGCCAAGTACGGCAATGTGCCGCAGACCGACAAGGTGATGGGCATCGCGGTAGACTTCGCAGCCGAGCAGTTCTACATGCAATCCTAACCCGGACAAGCCGGAGCCAGACCGTTCACCACAAAGGCACTAAGTCACCGAGCACACAAGAACACCGTTTCTTTGTGCCCTTCGTGTCTTGGTGTCTTTGTGGTGAAGGGCGAATGCGCCAGAAAGCGATCACCGATGACCGATTACCGCCGTCCCGACAAGCGCCGCATCGCGGCTGCCTTCCGCCACGAGCTGCCCGACCGGGTGCCCAACTTCGAGGTGCTGGTGGACAACCCGACCGTGGCGCATGTCATGGGCCGCGAGATTCGCGGCCGGCACACCCTGGCGAACATTGACCCCGCCGACTACATCGAGTTCGCCAACCGCATCGGCCAGGATGTCGTCGGGATGTGCTTCTACGATGATCCTTTCTTCTATCGGGACGATCAGGGGCAGGCGCGGCGGCTCGACTTCCGCATCAAGTCGCGCGCCGACCTGGCGCGGGCCTTCGTGGGGGATCTCGACCGCCTGGCGCCGGACTTCAGCTTGCTCGACCGCTACGCAGCCGCGGTGGAAGGCACGGAGGTCGGCCTCTTCGTGCTGCTCGGCGCGTTCTTCACCAGCGCCTACAACAGCATCTTCGGCTTCGAGAACTTCATGACCATGCTCTTCGACGAGCGCGATCTGATCGAAGAGGTGCTGGAGCTGCACGCCAACTACTACGCGGCGATGGCCGAGCGGCTGGTGCAATATCCCCTCACCTTCTTCTATGTGGGGGATGACCTGGCCTACAAGACCAGCACCCTCATCCGGCCGCAGCTCCTGCGCGAGATGTGGGTGCCGCGGATGCGCCGCGTCTTCGCGCCGGCCCTGGCCAAGGGCATCCCGATCCTGTTCCACAGCGACGGCAACATCGAGGCGCTGATCCCCGACCTGCTGGAGATGGGCATCGCCGCGCTGAACCCCATCGAGCCGTATGGGATGGACATCCGGCAGATCAAGAAACGCTACGGTCGCAACCTCACGCTGGTCGGCAACCTGGACGTGGGCGGCAACCTGAGCGAGGGGACGCCCGACGACGTGCGCGCCGAGACCCGCCAATTGATTGACGACGTCGGCCGCGACGGCAGTTTCGTGCTCGCCTCCTGCCACAGCATCACGTCAAACGTCAAGCCCGAAAACTTCCTGGCAATGGTGGAGACCGCCCAAACCTACGGCGTCTACTGATCCACCGATTTGCTGA
>CAZYHE010000149.1:4575-8994 GCA_964647225.1 uncultured Anaerolineales bacterium | reverse complement strand
GGGTCCGTGTCGTCAGGATCAGCGAATTCGTTGATCTGATGGGCGCGGCCTGAGAACTTGCAATTAGGGGAGGATCGTGTGGAGATTCAGCTTAAGCAGGGCAGCATCGCTGAGATCGCGGCCGAGCTGGTCATCGTCAACCTTTTTCAAGGCGTCACCGTGCCGGGCGGCGCGACGGGCGCGGTGGATCGGGCGTTGGGCGGCGCGATCCGTGAGGTGATCGCCGCCGGCGACCTGACCGGCAAGAACGGCGAGGCGGTCGTGCTCTATACACGCGGGGCGCTCCCCGCCCCGCGCGTGCTGGTCGTCGGATTGGGCGAGGCGGGCAAGTTCGATCTGCGCGCGGCGCGCAACGCGGCCGCGACCGCGGCGCGCAAGGCGCGCGATCTGGGCGCGAAGACGGTCGCGACGATCGTCCACGGCGCGGGCATCGGCGGGCTGGAACCGGCTGCGGCGGCCGGCGCGCTGGTGGAAGGCACGCGGCTGGGCCTCTATCGCTACGCGGGCTATCGCTCGAAGCCGCCGAAGGATTGGAAACCCGACCCCGAAACACTGACCGTGGTCGAGATGGCCCCGGCGCAGTTCCCCGCGTTCGAGATCGGCATCGCCCGCGGCGAGGCGGTCGCGCAGGGGGTCAACCTGGCCCGCGACCTGGTCAACACCCCAGCCAACCTGATGACCCCGGCGATCGTGGCCGCGCGGGCGGCCGAAGTGGCGCAGGCGGCCGGCCTGACCTGCCAGGCATTGGGCCGCGCCGAGTGCAAGGCGCTGGGCATGGGCATCTTCATGGCCGTGGCCGAAGAATCGGAGCAGGACCCGAAGCTGATCGTCCTGGAACACAACGCCGGCCGCGCCGACTTGCCGACCGTCGTGCTGGTGGGCAAGGGCGTCACCTTCGATTCGGGCGGCATCTCGCTCAAGCCGGGCGACGAAATGTGGAAGATGAAGGGGGACATGGCGGGCGCGGCCGCGGTCATCGCGACGTTGGGCGTGGCCGGCCGGCTGAACCTGCCGCTCCACGTCGTCGGCCTGGCCCCATGCGCCGAGAACCTGCCCGGCGGCCGCGCCCAGAAGCCGGGCGATGTCTTCACCGGCATGACCGGCAAGACGATGGAGGTGATCAGCACCGACGCGGAGGGACGCATGCTGCTGGCCGATGCGCTGGCCTATGCGGCGCGCTTCAATCCCGCGGCCGTGGTGGACATCGCGACGCTGACGGGCGCGCAGGCCATCGCGCTCGGCCCGCTGGCGGCCGGCCTGTTCGCCAACGATGAACCGCTGGCCGCCCGGCTGTTGGCCGCGGCCGAAGCCTCCGGCGACCGGCTGTGGCGGCTCCCGCTGTACGAGGAATACGCCGAGGCGATCAAGAGCCAGGTGGCGGATGTGAAGAATTCGGCGGGGCGCTATGCGGGGATCGGATCGAGCGCCAAGTTCATCGAGCATTTCACCGAGGGGTATCCCTGGGCGCACGTGGACATGGCGTCGCTATCGTTGGCCGACGAGGACAAGCCGGCCCAGCCGAAGGGCGCAACCGGTTATGGGGTGCGGCTGTTTACGGCGCTATTGGAAGGGTGGCAGGGGTAGTCTGTCAACCAGCATTGGGGTCGTAGCATCGGGCCTTGTGCCCGTTCGGCCCGGCGTCCACTCGAACGCCCACAAGGGGCGATGCTACGACCCACTGACGCGCTTTGGCGGGTTGGGTCTGTGGTTAAGCCGCCCGGCTGCCGCGATGGCGCCACACGTAGGTGACCAGGCCGGCCAGCGAGACCGCCGACCCAACCGCGGCCGCGCCCCACACCCAGCGCCGATCTTGTCGTGGCGCAGCGACGACCCAGCGGGCAAAACGTGTCGAGATGCCGGCAGCCGGCTCGATCTCGGGCAGGGGCAGCAACGCGGCGTTGGCCGGTCGCTGGCGCGCCTGATCCAGCAGGCTGCGGTAGAGCTGGGCCTGGAAATCAGCGCGTGGCCGCACAGGAACGATCAGCTCCGACAGCTCGCGTGAGAGCGCCAGGTAGGGCGCCAGTGGCAGTGTTGATCTCGACGTGTCTTTCATGCAGCTATCCCTCGTGTGCCGATTGTCTCCTCAGGGCACGTAACCCACAACCCCCACCGTCCCCGGCCCAAAATGCACGGCGATCCCGATGGACAGGGTGTTGACGACCTCGGGCCGCACGCCCAGCCGTTGCGTGCAAAGTTCCACCAAGCGCTGCGCGGCCTCGGGCGCCTGGGCGTGGATCACGGCCAGCCGGGGCGCCGCGCCTTTCGTCTCCGCCAACGCCTGTTCCAGCGCATCCACCAGCCCGGCCAGCGCCTGGCTGTGGCTGCGGGCGCGACCGGCCAGCTCCAGCTTGCCGGCGTTGACCGTCAGCATCGGCTTGACGTTGAGCAGCGACGAGATGAGCGCCCGCGCCATCCCCACACGGCCGCTCATGCGGGCGAAGCGCAGATTGTCCAGGCTCAGGAAGATGCGCATCCGTTGCTGCACGACCTCCAGCCGGGCGATGATCTCTGCCATCGTCGCGCCCCGCGCCGCCATCTGGGCCGCCTCCAGCGCCATGAAGCCCAACCCCATCGAGCCGCTCAGGCTGTCGAAGACCGCGATGGGGGGCGTCTCCGGCATCTGCCCCGCCGCCACCGTCGCCGCGCTGTACGTCCCGCTCAGGTGTCCGGTGATGTGCAGCGAGAGAATGCCGTCGGTATCCGCCGCGGCAGCCAGCGCCCGATAGACCGTCTCGAACTGGCCCAGCGACGGCTGCGAGGTCGTCGGGATCATGTTCAGCGCGGCCACCTTGCGGTAGAAATCGTCCTGGCCGAGCGTGAGATTCTCCTGGAAGCTCTCCTGGCCGAACTGGATATTGATCGGCACGACAGCAATCCGGTGTTGAGCCAGCCATGCCGGCGGCAGGTCGCAAGTCGAGTCGGTGACGACGCGGATCATGGCCCTCTTCACTCCTCGCTACTGCCACTCGCGCGCTTCCAAATCGGCGCGCAGCGATTTGAGCGTGCGGAAATACAACGACTTGATCGAGCTTTCGGTGCGCCCCATCAGCCGGCCGATCTCGTCATTCGACAGACGGTCGGCGAACTTCAAGACGAGCAGGCGTTGGCGCTCCTCCGGCTGGCGGCGGATGGCCGACCAGAGCGCCCGCTGTTTTTCGCGCGTCTCCGCGCTGCGCTCCGGGCCATCGGCCGCCTTGCCCGCCAGTTCCAGGTCTTCCAACGACGTCAGCTTCCAGCGGCTGCGCGCGCGGTGATGGTTCGCCACCAGGTTGTGCGCAATCCGGTAGAGCCAGGCGGCGAACGGGACGCCTTGATCCACATAGCGCCCGATGTTGCCGAGGGCCTGATGGAACGTATGCGCCGTCAGGTCCTCGGCGTCCGCGGCGTTGCCGATCCGATAGTAGATATAATTGTAGATCCGATCCGCGTTGCGCAAATAAAGCTCACCGAACGCCTCTGGATCGGCTTTCGCCAGATCTATCAATTGGCTTTCGGTCAACTCCATATACGCACGATCGCGCACGATCGCAGCTTCTTGGCTTTCGCTGTTTCTCATGGATAGAAACACCGCAGGATGCCTCAAGGCGCGGTCAAAACTCAATCCCCGCTGTAAATCGCGGCGCCGACAGTCCCTGGGCCGACGTGGGTGCCGATCACCGGGCCGAGCGAGCAGACGAAGACGTGCGACGTGCCGAACCGCTTGCCCAGCGCGGCGGCAATCTCCGCGGCGATCTCGGGCGAGTTGGCGTGCGTCACGCCGATGTGAACGGCTGCCCCGCGCGCGCTAATCTGCTGGCCGAGCAGGTCTTGCATCGTCTCGAGCGCCTTGCCCATGCTGCGCACGCGAACCGCCGGATGTACCTCTCCCTCGGTGAGGCTCAGCAGCGGCTTGAACTGGAGCAACGTGCCCATGAACGCCTGCGCCTTGCCGATGCGCCCCCCGCGCTGGAGGTATTCGAGGGTCTGGAGGGTGAAAAAGAGGCTGATCTGTCCCTTGATCTGTTCGAGCTTGGCCGTGATTTCGGCGCGCGACGCGCCGGCCTCCGCCATAGCAACCGCCTTTTCGACCAACAGCCCCAGCCCGACCGAGATGCTCGCCGAATCAATCACGCTGATCGGCGCGCCGGGGAGCGTGTCGCGGGCCACCAGCGCCGACTCATAGGTGCGGCTCAGCTTGGCTGAGATAGTGATGGCGACGATTTCGTCGCCGCCATCGGTGAATGCCCGGAAGGGGACTTCAAACTGTGCCGGTGTGACCTGCGAAGTGGTCGGCAGCACGCTGCTTTTCGGCAGATGCGCCCAGAACTGCTCGCGGGTCATGTCAATGTTGTCCCGATATGACTGTTGCCCAAAGATGACATGGAGCGGCACGACCGTCACAATCGGGTGGTTCAAGAGCGCAGGCGGCGCTTCGCACGT
>CAZYHE010000149.1:1788-4475 GCA_964647225.1 uncultured Anaerolineales bacterium | reverse complement strand
GGAGGCTTCGCACAGCCTCCAAACCGGAACGGGCGGGCGGCGATTTTCAGGGCAGTTCCAACACCGCCGGCCGCGGCCACACTTGCCCGCCGGTCTCCACGGCGATCATCGGCCAGCCGGGGGTCTCGGTCAGCACTTCGTTGGCCGCCGCGCCGACCAGAATGGTGTCCTCACACTTGAAGCCGGTGATCGAGGGGTTCCAGGCGAACGCCTGCCCTTCATAGACGACTTCGGTCGAGCTTAACGTCCCCACGTACTCGCGCGCCTGGTAGCCGGTTGCGCCGCCCTGGTGGTGTAACTGCCACTCGTCGCCGAACCCGGTCGCGGCGTAGGTCGCCAGCGCGGCCTCGAAAATTTCGGCCACGCGTGCGCCCGGCCGCGTCCGGCTGATGAAGGTGGCGTCCACGCGGGCGCACGCGTCTTGCTTGCGCCGCAATTCGTCGGACAGCGGGCCGAAGTGCACCAGCCGCGTGATCGAAGCGACCAGCCCGCCCTGGCGGCCGCACAGCACCAGCATGGCGTATTTCTCCAGGCGCTTGTCCGTGGGCAAGGGATGCCGGAAGCGGAAGATGCGCTCGTCGGTGGCGATCAAGTTAACGATCGGCACGGCCCCCTGGGCATAGGTGTGGTCGCTCAGCAGCCCGGCGATCTCGTATTCGGTCATGCCGGGGCGCACGCTGTGGATCGCGGCGGACATGGCGCGGCCGCACGCGCGGCCCAACGCGCGGAACCGTTCCCCCTCGGCGGGCGTCAATCTGAGGCGGAGGCGGTTGAATTCATCGCCCAGGTCGGCCGCGCCGGGGTGGGGCGAATCGGCCGCCAGACGCAGTCCGGCGGTCAATTCGGCGAGGGCTGGGTTGGCCGCGTGCCAGGGGGCGAGTCGGAGCACGAAGCCCTGGTCGGCCACCGGCTCCTCGGCGGCGATGCGCGCGCCTTCGATGTTGCTCGTCAGCACGTACTGGGCGTCGGGGGTGACGAGCAGCATCGCTGCGCCCGCGTCGGCGGCGATGCCAACGTAGTTGGCGGCGCCATCGGTGAGCCAGGCGAAATTGCAGATGCGCTTGATGAGCACGGCGTCGAGTTGCCGCGCGGCCAGGAGCGAACGGATTTGAGCGAGTTTGTTTTGAGTGTCGGTCATCTGTGATTTCCTTTGATATCTGATGAACGTCTTCACTATAACGGCGCAGCGCGCCCCTGTCAAATCAGCGGGCGGCTTTTGGCTTCGGCCCCATTCTATGCTACACTGAATGCTTGTGAAAAGCACGCCCATTTCTCATCAGAGGTGATCAGGCCTATGAAGCGGCCAATTTTAGTGATTGTGATGCTGCTGACTCTCTTGAACATCACTGCGGTGGTACTGGCTGCGCCGGCGGCGCAAGGCCCCAAGCCGGTCATCACTCAGCCCGAACCGGACGCGGCCGTGCGCGGGGTGGCGCAGATCGTCGGATCGGCGACGCATCCGCAGTTTCAGCGGTACGAGTTGTATTATGCGCCCTTCCCGGTGCCCTCCGACAACGCGTGGATCTTCATCGGCGATGCGCACTTCCAACAACAGCCCGCGGGGCTGCTGGGCACGTGGGCCACGGGCGGGCTGCCCGACGGCGCCTACGCGCTGAAGGTGCGCGTGGTGCGCGCCGATGGCAATTACCAGGACAGCGATCCGCGCCGCGTGCTGGTCGCGAACCGCCGGCCGGTCGAATCGCCGACCCCGGCGGTCACGCGCGAGCAGCCGACCGACGCGCCGCCCCCACAGTTGCCCACGGCGACCATCATCGCGCCAACCGTGCAGGCGCCGCGGGCCGCCATCACGCCGACCCAAGCGGCCAAGACGACCCCGACGCCGATGCTCGGCGAGGCGCGGCCCACGGCCACACCCGCCAGCAGCAGTCTGCTCGACGTAGACCGGTTGACCGAGACCGCCAAGACCACCGCAACCTACACGGTGGGCCTCTTCGTCGCGGTCGGCGCGTTCTTCGCGGTGAAGGCCGTGCTGGCGTGGCTGTGGCATAAGATCCGGCCGTGACGGCGTGAAACAGTGACACGGTGACAAGGTGATGGGGTGACAAGGTGACGATCGCAGCAGCTTCGTTGGGGCGCGCATCTACCAACCTACCAACCTACCAATCTACCAGTTTCCCAATTTCCCAATCTACCGATTCGCCCATTCGCGCGTTCGTTGATGCGTTGCTGCACCCGCCGGTCCCGGCCGCCGGCTCGCTCAAGATGATCGTTGGGCTGGGGAATCCCGGCCCGGAGTATGCCCGAAACCGGCACAACGTCGGATTCCAGGTGGTGGAGCTATTTGCCGGGCGGCACGGCCTCAAGTTCGACAAGGCGCAGAAGCGCGCACGGGTGGCGCAAGGACAGGTCGCGCTGGCCGGCGGCTGGAGCGGTCGCGTGCTGCTGGTCAAGCCGCTCACCTTCATGAACGCCAGCGGTGAGGCGGTCGGCCCGCTGGCGAAGTTCTACAAGGTCGCGCCCGCCGACATCCTGGTGGCCTTCGACGACCTCGATCTGCCAGTGGGGCGGCTGCGGTTGCGGCCAGACGGCGGTTCGAGCGGGCAAAAAGGGGTCAAGTCCATCATCCAGGGCCTCGGCGTCGAGACCTTCCCGCGGGTGCGGGTCGGCATCGGCCGGCCGCCGGGGCAGATGGATCCCGCGGACTACGTGTTGCAGGGCTTTTCCGC
>CAZYHE010000149.1:0-1688 GCA_964647225.1 uncultured Anaerolineales bacterium | reverse complement strand
GCCGCCCGGCCTTACCTGGTCGCGATGCTGGCGCGCAGCCTGGCCCGGCCGCTGATCCTGCTGACCGCCCGCAGCGGCCGCGCCCGGCAGTGGGTGGACGAGCTACGCACCTGGCTGCCCGACGAATACCCGGTTCACTCCTTCGCCGACCCCGACGCGCTCCCCTACGAACGCATCCCCTGGGCGCCCGAAACCCGCCAACGCCGAATCGAGGGATTGGTGAGCCTGGTCAATTGGTCAGGGGAGTCGGTGGGCGCGGCCACGCAATCCGCAATCCGCAATCCGCAACACGCCCCCATCGTCATCGCCTCGGCCCGCGGCCTGATGCAGGTGACGCTCCCCGTGCGCGAGATGCGGGCGACCCTGCGCCCCATCCGCCAGGGTCAGAGCTTTGACGCGAACCGGCTGCTGGCGCAATGGGTCGGCTGGGGCTACGAGTCGGCCGCCGTCGTCGAAGCGGCCGGCCAGTTCTCGCGCCGCGGCGGCATCGTGGATATCTGGCCGCCCAACCTGCGCAAGCCGCTGCGCGTCGAGCTGTTCGGCGACGAGATTGACAGCCTGCGCACCTTCGACCCTTCGACCCAACGCACGTTGGAGCGCATCAGCCAGGCGCAAATCGGGCCGGCGAGCGAGGCGCTGCCCAAGCTCGGCGAGCGCGTCGCGGATCGGCTGCGCGGGCTGGATCTGGCGCCGTGCCACCCGCCCGCGCGCATCGAATACGAGCGCGAGATCGAGGCGCTGCTGATCGGCAGCGGCTTCCGCAACCTGGAATGGTGGCTCCCCTATCTCTATTCGCAGAGCGCCAACCTGCTCGACTACCTGCCCGCGGCCGGCCTGCTGTTGGTGGATGACGCGGCTGAGCTGCTGGCGGCCCTGGGCGACCTGGAAGGCCAGGCCGGCCAGACGCTCCATGACCTGAACATCGCCGGTGATCTCCCCAGCCAGGTGGCGTCGCCCTGCGTGACGACCGCGGTGCTGCGCCAGGCGCTCACCGCCCGCGCGCCGCTCCTCCTGGGCACCACGACGCTGGATGGCTGGGCCGCCTCGGTGGACACACCGCTGGCGCGCGCCTTCACCGCCGGGCAGCGCTACGGCGGACAGATGCGCCCGATCGTCACCGAGGTCGAGCGCGGCCTGCACGAGGGCGCGACGGCGGTCCTCGTCAGCCGGCAGGCGCAGCGGCTGGCCGACATCTTCGGCGAAGCCCGCCACGCAATCGTCCCAACCGAGAACGTGATCACCCCGCCCCCGCCCGGCCTGACGGTGGTGCAGGGCGTGATGGACGAAGGCTGGAGACTTGAATGCAGAATGATGAATGATGAATGCGGAACGAAGAAAACCGATTCATCACTCATCACTCATCATTCATCATTCCTTTGGTTTCTCACCGACGCCGAGTTGTTCGGCTGGGGCAAGCCGAAGCCGCGGCGGCCGCAGCGAACCCACGCGCTGGCGCCCGAGGTCTTTTTCGCGGATGTGAAGCCCGGCGACCTGGTGGTACACATCGAGCATGGCATCGGCCGGTTCAAGGGGCTGGTGCGGATGACCCTGGACGGGGCCGAGCGCGAGTATTTGCAGGTGGAGTACGACCAGGCCGACCAACTCTACGTGCCGGTGCATCAGGCCGACCGCCTGGCGCGCTACGTGGGGCCGGGGGAAAGCGCGCCGGCGCTCCACCGCCTGGGCAC
>CAZYHE010000148.1:0-9009 GCA_964647225.1 uncultured Anaerolineales bacterium | reverse complement strand
CTCCCGATCCTCGGCCTCGGTTGCTGGTCCTTCGGCGGCCAGGAAGGGGACTACTGGGGACCGCATGATGACCGCGAGGCGGCCGAAATCGTCGCGCGGGCGCTTGACAGCGGTGTGAATTACTTCGACACCGCCGAAGGCTACAACGAAGGCCGCAGCGAGGCCGCGCTGGGCCGGGCGTTGGCGGGCCGCCGCAGCGAGGCGATCATCGGCACGAAGATCAGCCCAAACAACACGGCGCCGGCGACCCTCCGCCAGCACTGCGAGGCCAGCCTCCGCCGCCTGGGCACCGACACCATTGACATCTACATGGTGCATTGGCCCATCACCGACCATCCGGTCGCCGACGCCTTCGCCACGCTGGCCGATCTGCGCGCCGAGGGCAAGGTTCGCGCCATCGGGCTGAGCAACTTCGGCCCGACGCAATTGCAGGAGGCGGTCGCGACCGGCGCGCCGCTGGAGGTGAATCAACTCGGCTACAGCCTGCTCAACCGCACCATCGAGTTCGAGATTTTGCCGGCGTGCCAGCAGTATGGCATCGGCGTGGCCGCGTACATGCCGCTGATGCAAGGGCTGCTTTCGGGCCGCTGGCGCAGCGCCGACGAAATCCCCCAAGTCCGGCGGCGCACGCGCCATTTCAGCGGCGCCCGGCCCCCCGCGCGCCACGGCGAGCCGGGCGCGGAGGCCGAAGTGTTCGCCGCGCTCGCCGGCATCGCCGAGCTGGCCGATGCGTGCCAGATGCCGATGACCGATCTGGCGCTGGCTTGGGTCGCCGCGCAGCGGGGTGTCACCACGGTCATCGTGGGCACGCGCACGGTCGCACAATTGGAAGAATCGCAGCGCGGAATCGGCCGGCCGCTGACGCCGGAAACGCTGGCCGAGTTGGATCGCCTGACCCAGCCCGTGAAGGCGAAACTGGGATCGAACGCCGATCTCTGGCAATCGGGCCCGAGCCGCCGCATTCGCTGAAATGGATCAACCCACAGAGCCGCCGCGCGCCACCTTCCTGACCGCGGTCAAACGGGCGTTCACCGTGGTCATTGGCGGCGCGGATCAAGACCTGGAGCGCCTGCTGGATGAGGCCGCGCCCGAAGCGGAGCCGGCGGTCGTCGAACCGCCGGCTCCCGCCCCCAGCCATCCCGCGCGCAAAGCGCCGCCGCGCATATCGCGGGCCACGACGCGTCCGATACACGGGTTCGACTGGGTCACGATCCCGCGCGGCCCGTTTCTGATGGGCAGCGATCCGGCTGCTGACCCGGAGGCTTTGGACAGCGAGCAGCCCCAGCACCAGGTGTTGGTCGAAGAATTCCACATCGCCCGCCTTCCGGTCACGATCGCCCAGTTTGCGGCGTTTGTCCACGCCACCGGCTATCGCACCACGGCCGAAGAAGCGGGCTGGGCGTGGGCCTGGCTTGATGCGGGCTGGCAGAGCGTGCGCGGGGCCTGCTGGTCGCGGCCGCTGGGGCCGGCATTCCCCGTGGCCGACCCCGCGCACTGGCCGGTCACGCAGGTCTCGTGGCATGATGCGCAGGCGTTCTGTGCATGGGCGAAAGTGCGCCTGCCGACTGAGAGCGAGTGGGAAAAAGCCGCCCGCGGGATAGATGGCCGCCGCTACCCCTGGGGCAACCAGATGCCCGAAGCGGGGCTTTGCAACTGCAACAATATCCAGGGCGGGATCAACGCCGCCGGCCAATGCCCCACGGGCGCCAGCCCCTATGGCGCGCTCGACATGAGCGGCAACACCTGGGAATGGTGCGCCTCCAAGTGGCGGCCCGACTACACCACGCCGCCCGACGATGACCCGGCCGGGTCGGACCCCCGCGTGGTGCGCGGCGGATCGTTCAACGGCGACGGCGGGTTGGTGCGCTGCGCCGCGCGCGGCCGGCTCAATTTGAGCTTCCGGGATAGCACTGTCGGATTTCGCGTGGTCGCTGCCGGCCTGCCTTTCGACCTGCGCAAATCCAGATCATAACAGGAGACACCGATGACCCAAATCCGAGAAGTTGCGCAGGTGATCGAACCCCAATCCGTCATGGAAGGCGCGGGCGTGCGGCTGAAGCGGAGCATCGCCGGCCGGGCGCTGGACTACCTTGACCCCTTCCTCCTCTTCGATCATTTCGGTTCGGACAGCCCAGCCGACTATCTGCCCGGATTTCCGATGCATCCGCACCGGGGCATCGAGACCGTCACTTACATGCTGGCCGGCAAGGTGACGCACCGTGACAGCCTGGGCAACGCCGGGACGATCGGCGCGGGCGATGTCCAGTGGATGACCTCTGGCCGGGGCATCATGCATGAGGAGATGCCCCAACCGGTCAACGGCGTGATGGCCGGGTTTCAGCTTTGGGTCAACCTGCCGGCCCGGCTGAAGCTGAGCCGGCCGCGCTACCAGGAATACCTGGCCGCGGCCATCCCCGAAGCGCGCGTGGGCGATGGCGTGCGCATCCGCGTGGTGGCCGGCGCCGCGGGCGGCGTAGCCGGCCCCGTCACCGAGATCGCGGCTGAGCCGACCTACCTGGATATCCGGTTGACCGCAGGCGTGGCCTATGCGCATCCGGTCCCGGCCGGGCACACCGCGTTCGCCTATCTCTTCGAGGGCGCGGCCGCGTTCGGCGCAGCCGGACAACCGCTCGCCGGCCCAAAACTGATCGTCTTCGGGGATGGGGACACGGTTCAGGCACGCGCCGGCGGCGAAGGCGCGCGCTTCCTCCTGGTCTCGGGCCAGCCCCTCGGCGAGCCGATCGCCCGTTACGGGCCGTTCGTGATGAACACCCGGCAGGAGATCCTCCAGGCGCTGGCGGATTTGCAAGACGGGACGTTCGTGAGCCGGGATTAGCCGCACGTATTTTGCCAACAGTTTTGCACTATGCGCCGCGCCCTTAAGCGAAGTTGCCATCATGCCGGACTTATTGTATACTTCACCGTTGGATTTATTTCTGAGGTGAAGGGGTCCACGGCAAAGCTATGCCTGTCAATCCGCTCAATCCGCTGGTCGTCCAAAGCGACCGGACGGTACTGCTCGAAGTTGATAATCCAAGCTACAGCGAAGCGCGCGATGCGTTGGCGCGCTTCGCCGAGCTGGAAAAAAGCCCGGAACACATCCACACCTACCGGCTATCGCCGCTTTCCCTCTGGAACGCGGCCGCCAGCGGCCTGAACGCGGACGCCATCCTCAGCAGCCTGGCCCAATACAGCAAATACGACGTGCCCGGCAACATCCAGGCCGACGTGCGCGACTACGTCAGCCGGTTTGGCCGGATCAAGCTGCGCCGAGACCCCACCGGCGGGCTGCTCCTCTCCACCGAAGACCCGCTGCTGATGCTGGAGGTCAGCCGGCAACGCAAGGTCAAGCAGTTCATCCTGGAAGAGATTGACGCCTGCACGGTGCGCGTCAACCCCGCGATGCGCGGCCACGTCAAAAAGGCGCTGGTGGATGTGGGCTATCCCGCCGAAGACCTGGCCGGCTATGTCGAGGGCGCGGGGCTGCCGCTGCAACTGCGGCCGGCCCGGCGCGCCACCGGCGAAGTCTTCGCGCTGCGTCACTATCAGCAGGACGCCGCCGACACCTTCCACGCCGACGGCTCGGCGCGGGGCGGCTCCGGCGTCATCGTGCTGCCCTGCGGCGCGGGCAAGACGATGGTCGGCATGGGCGCGATGAACCGGCTCCAGACCAATACCCTCATCATGACCACTAACACCGTCGCGGTGCGCCAGTGGATGGATGAACTGCTGGACAAGACCACCCTCACTGTGGATGATCTCGGCGAGTACACCGGCGACACGAAGGAAATCCGGCCGGTGACCGTCACGACGTATCAGATCTTGACCTATCACAAGCGCCGGCGCAAGTCGGATGGCGATCCCGATGATCTCGGCTGGGATGGTGACGACGAACCGAAACCGTTGTCCATCGAAGACTTCCCGCACTTCCGGCTCTTCAACGAGCGCGACTGGGGCCTGATCATCTACGACGAAGTACACTTGCTGCCCGCGCCGGTGTTCCGCATGACCGCTGAGCTGCAAGGCCGGCGCCGCCTCGGCCTCACCGCCACCCTCGTCCGGGAAGATGGCTGCGAGGAAGATGTCTTCGCGCTGATCGGCCCGAAGAAATACGATGTGCCGTGGAAAGACTTGGAGCGTCAGGGCTGGATCGCGACTGCGCACTGCCACGAAATCCGCCTGACGATGTCGCGCGACCGGCGCATGGAGTACGCGCTGGCCGAAAGCAAACAACAATACCCCCTCGCGGCCACCGACCCCGCCAAACTCGACGTGGTCGAGCAGTTGATCGCCAAGCATTCCAACGATCAAGTCCTGGTGATCGGCACCTACCTGGATCAGTTGGACCAAGCCGCGAAACGCCTCAATGCGCCGCTGCTCACCGGGAAGACGCCGGTGCGCGAGCGCCAGAAGCTCTACCAACAGATGCGCGAAGGCACATTGCGGCTGCTGGTCGTCTCGAAGGTCGCCAACTTCGCCATTGATCTGCCCGATGTCAGCGTCGCCATCGAGATCAGCGGCACCTTCGGCTCCCGTCAGGAAGAGGCGCAACGGCTGGGCCGGATTCTGCGCCCGAAAAGCGACAACCGCCCGGCCCATTTCTATGCCGTCATCATGCGCGACACCAAAGATCAGCTCTTCGGCGGCCACCGGCAGATGTTCCTGACCGAACAGGGCTACAAGTACGAGATCCTCTACGAAGATGATCTGGCGCGCTTCGACCCAACGCACGATGAGGCAACATGGTGAACGCCACCCCGGTAAGCCCGCGCTCGGTGGCCCTCGATGGGCTGCGGAACGCGCTTCAGTCTGTGACGGTGCAAGAGTTGCGCGGGGCGGCCCGGCTGTGGGGCTGGACCGTCAAGGGCACGGCCAAATCTGAGATCATCCAATACTTGTTGGAGCATCTCAGCAATGCCCCGGAGATGGCGGCCGCCTTCCGCACCCTCTCACCCACCCAGCAACAGGTGGCGATCTGGCTGGCGCACCTGGGCCGCACCGACGACCAGGGCGAGATGCTGCGCATCGCGATCGGGATGGCCGAGGGCCGCGACCTGCCCAAGGCAACTATCACGCGCGCGATCGGCGACCTGCAGCAGCGGCTCCTCCTGATCACGGACGCGTACCAGGGGACGCACGTCCCGGAAGCCTACATCGAATGGCTGCCGCTGGCGGACGCGCCAGGGCTGGCATACCAGGGCCGGCTATCGGTCGGGGCCGGGCTTGACCTCCTGCCCGCGATGGGTCTCGATCTGCTTGACCAACACGTCGAGCATCTGCTGTCGGTCATCGAACGCGAGCGCCCCCTGGTCGAACGCCCGCCCGCGCCGGCGCCGCGTTCCCCGACGCGCTTGCCGGGCGGCGCACTGCCGGGCGGCTTGACGCTCCAAACGCACGGCGGGATCGTCTCCGGCGCGCTGCTGACGCGATGGGGCTATGCCGGCGCCGATGAGCAAAATCTGGCCCGCCTCCTGCTGAGCACCCTGGTGACCGCCGGCCTGTGTCGCGGCCAGGAACAGGGCGCCGAAACGCGCCTGTTGACAAATGCCGCGGAAATCCAGGCCTGGCGCGATCTTTCTTCCGAGACGCGCCAGGCCAATCTCCGATCCTGGTGGGGGCGAAGCGCGCCCGCGATCACGGTCACGGCCGCCCAATCCTTATTGACCTGGGATGAACTGGATATCGTTTTGGCCGCCCCGCTGGACTACAGCCTGCGCCAGGGGGTGGATTGGCTGGGACGTGAGCATCTCGATGTCCAGGTGCGCTATTTCCGCAATTGGCTCCTCAACCTGACGCGCGCGTTCAAAGAGGACGTTTGGTACAGCGTGTCGCGCCTGCTGGAATTGATCTACCATCTCCGGCGGGATCTTTTCTTCTGGACCGCCTATCACGTCGGCTGGAACTGGTACGATGGCGACACCCGCCTGGACGCGCACCAGATGAACCAACGGATTTGGTCGGACACCTATGGCGCGCTGGTCGAAGCCTGGCTGATCGGGCCGGCGAACTGGCTGGGGATCGTCCAGGTCGCGCTGGAAGGCGGCCGAGTCGCCGCGTTCATGCGCCCAAGCAGCCCCACCAGCGCGTCCAGCACCCAACTCGCGGCCGATTCACTCCGCTTTCTGCCGGATGGCCGGCTCATCCTGCGCAATTCGTGGCAGACCAGCGACCTGCGCCAGTTCATCCGCAAGATCGCCGTGGAGACCACCCGCGACCGGGAAACCACGGCCTTTGCGATGGCCCCGGCAGCTTTCCGGCAGACCTTGCGGGACGGGCAAAGCGCCGAGCAGGTGATCCAGGCGTTCGGGGATGCGGGCTTTGCCCTGCCCCCAGCGCACGCCGCCCGGCTGCACGATTGGCAGGCGCGCATGGGGCGGCATCAGATCTATGACAACCTGGGGGTCATCGAGTTCAGCGATGACGAAACCCTGGCCGAAGTGCAAGCCACGACCGGGCTGGGCCGCGCCGACCTCTATCCGATTTCGCCCCGCTGTCTGGTGGCGCTCCGGCCGGAGGCGATCCCCGGCTTGCTGGAAGAGCTGCGCCGCAAGGGCTACACGCCGCAGGTGATTGCATGACCGCACCCCCGTTGCAAAACGCGATTGATGCATTCCGCGCCAATGACGTGGCGACGATTCTGCGCACGGCCGGTGTCGTGGACGTCCCCAAGACGAAGGATGGCAAGACCGAGCTTTGGGTCAAAATGATCGGCGATCCGACGCGCATTCGCACCGCGCTGGGCCGCATCAATGCGCGCTGCCGGAAGGCCCTGCAAATCCTGCAATTGGCCGACGGTGAAATCCGCACAACGCGCTTCCAGAGCCTGCTGAAACGCAACGGCGTCCTGAAAGAAGCGGTCAAAACCAAGCGCACCAACGTCTACAACTATTACGGCCAGCATCCCGAAAACACGACCGACCCCGGCACCTTCGATGAGGTGTTGGCGATGCTGCTCAAATACGGCCTCGTCTGGACGCACACCTTGCCGGCCCACGAGCCGAGCAACGCCAAACTGGGCTTCGAGGGCGGACGGTTTATCTACATTCCCGATGTAGTAGCGCGCCATCTGCCGCCGGTGGCCGAGCCAGAACGCGCAGCGACCGCGGTCGAACACGCCGTCGCCGGTTCGGCTCGCACCTGCCAACGCGACCTCTATTTGTTGTGGAGCGCCGGCCGCGAGGGGCCTTTCCAACTGACGAACGCCGGCTTGCTGCGCGTCAACGACCTGAAGCGCATCTGCGGCCAACTGTTGATCTCGGAGACCTTCACCTCCGGCAGCAAGGAAAGCGACTTTCGGCGCATCTTCTTTCTGCGCCGGCTGCTGATGGCGTTGGGCCTGCTGAGCGCCGGCGCCGCCAACAGCGCCGCGCCAAACCCAAATATGCTGGCCGCAACCCCGGACGCGCCGTTCTGGCAGGCCGAGGCGACCGCGCGCGTGCAGTCCAGCTTCCAGAGTTGGCGTGACGGCGCCTGGTGGAACGAACTTTGGGCCACCTACGAACCGGGCGACACGCGGGCCAGCGGCAGCCTGGCCGAGTTTGCGCCGCCCCCGGTGGTGAAGGCGCGGCGCAAGGTACTCGACACGTTGGTGTACCTGGCGGAACGCGAGCTGAGCCGCAGCGGCGCCGACGCCCCCGGCTGGATCTCCCTGGATAGCATCGCCGATTACCTCCACGACCACGATGAAGAGTTCCTGGTGGATCGCGAGACCGCCGAGCGGATGTACGGAGGATACTACTACTCATCTGTGCGGCCCAGCAGTTCACCCTATCAGTACAACACCCTGGGCTGGGGGTGGGAAAAATACAGCAACGATGCAGACGCCGGCTGGGAGGCCGTCGAGACGGCCTTCATCCGGGCCGTCCTGACGGAAGGATTGTATTGGCTGGGCTTGCTTGATCTGGGCTATCTGACGCCGGTGACGCCGGCCGGCGGCGTGGCGCCCGATGGCCTGGAGGCGGTGCGTCTTACCGACATGGGCCGCTGGCTCCTCCTGAACGGCGAGCCGCCGGTCATCCCGGCCGAGACCGGCCGGGTGGTGGTTCAGCCGAACTTCCACGTCTTTGCGTTCGATCCCATCTCCGACGCCGTGTTGGCCCAACTGGACAGCTTCGCCACGCGGCTCAAGGCGGAGCGGGCGGTCGAATATGAGATCACGACCGAGTCCATCTACCGCGCCCAACAGAACGGCCAGCGGGTCGAAGAGGTCGTGCAGTGGCTGGAGCGCACGACTGGCGTGCCGCTGCCCCAGAACGTCGGCCGCAGCCTGGCGGAATGGCAGGCCAACTTCGAGCGCATCGTCTTCCGGCCACGCGTCGGGTGGCTGCAGACCGAGACACCAGAGCTGGCCGATGCGTTGTTGGCGAATCCGGCGCTGCGCGGGGCCATCATCAAACGCGCCGGCCCCACCTCGCTCCTGCTGCACGCCGACAAGGTGGAGGCGGTGGAACGCGTCTTGTTGGAAGCCGACGAGCTGCCCGTCCGCACCGCTCGCCCCGAAGACGCCCGCAAGGCCTGCATCACGGTGACGGCCGATGGCGCGATCCAGTTTGCCCATGCCGTGCCGAGCCTCTACGTTTTCGGCCACCTGTTCCCCTTCGCCGATCAGACCCCGGCGCAGCCCGAGCCTGGGCGAGAAAGCAACCGCGCCGGAAGTTGGCGGATCACCCGGGAGAGTGTACGTCGCGCCGGCGCTGCCGGGCTGGACGCGCCGGCGATCATCGCCAGCCTGGAGGCGTTGGCGCTGGGCGGCGTGCCTGCCGAGTTGCAAGTCCGCATCAAGGCCTGGAGCAAATTCTACGGCGACGCCATCGTCCAGACGCTCACCCTCGTCCAATTCCGCGACCAGGACACCTTGAATGAACTACGGACAGACCCGGTCCTGGCCCGCTACATCCGGCCGTTCAAGCCGGACGCCAAGTTGGGCCTGGCAGTGATCAAGCCGAGCGATGTCGCCGCGTTGCAGGCCTTGCTGGCCGAACGCGGGATCAACCTGGCGGAACACTGACG
>CAZYHE010000147.1:0-9034 GCA_964647225.1 uncultured Anaerolineales bacterium | reverse complement strand
GATAGCCCGGCCAATCCCAGCTCCACGGCCAACTCGATGATGTCCTCTGGGTGGACGTCCAGGTTATAGGCCAGCTTGCGTCGTTTGGGCAGCGCGGGCGGCGGCTGAAGCAGGAACAGATCGGTCTGCGAGCGCGCCTCGACGGTGCGCACCTGGTCGTAGGCTGCGCGCAACTCCTGGAATTTCTCCGGCGCGCGTTCGGGCGGATACTCGCGCACCAGGCGGAAGTAGGCGCGCTTGATCTCGGCCTCATCGCTCGTGCGCTCGATGCCAAGCACGGCATAAGGGTCGTTTGGCGGCTTGGAAACGGTCTTAGCAGCCATCGCGCTCCTCGCTCACAGGTTCAGTCACTCACAAATCCTCCGGGAAGAGATCGCGCATGATTCGCCGGATATCGAATGGGAGGGGCGCGCCCTTCAGCGCCGGCTCGATCGCCTCGGCCCGGCGCAGCACCCCTTTGTCGTTGGCCTGCCGCGCCTTGCGGATCGCCTCGCGGATGAGCCGAGTGGCGCCACGGATATCCTGCTTCTCGCTATGCAGCCGGTAGGCTTCGAGATACTGCACCGCGCCGCTGTCCGGGACTTCCGCGCGAATGCGTTTCTCCAGGAGCGCGACCAAATCGGCGGCCTGACCGCGCTGCGCCACCTCGAAAGCGGCCACGAGCAGGCCCGCGCGCGTGTCATCTACCCACGGCGCGTCTGCCAACTTCAACGCTTCCTCGATGAAGGCGTCCGCCCATTCTTCGCCGAACTTGCACTGCAACGCCTTGGACGCCTGATCGAGCCAGAAGGCCGGCAGCAAGCCCGGAATCTGGCCCACCTGCGGGATGATCGCCTCCACCGCATCGCCGGCGTTGGCGTGGAGCAGCTCATGCACGACCGAATTCGCGACCCTGACATCCTGCGGCGCAACCTGGAAAGCTCTCAGCAGGGACGCGCGGGCCTGTGGGTGCTGATTGGCGCGCGCCTGGATCATCCCAAGCTCCACGAGTAGCTTGGGATGATCGGGCAGCTCCCGCAGGCCATCTTCCAATATCGCGATGTTGCTCTTGCCGGGGTTTCTGCCGGTGAAGTTGTAGAGCGCAAACGGCGACTCCATGCTGACCATGTTGATGTAGCCGTCGGCCAACGCATCGCGCGCTTCGGGGTGCGTTGGGTTGATCGCCAACACCCGCCGCCAGATCACCATCGCATCGCGATCCCACCGATCTTCGTAAAGCCGCCCCAGCCGCTCCAACGCCTCGATGTGCTGCGGCTCGACCGCGATGATTTCATCGAGCTGCGTCTCGGCCGCGTCCGGTCGTTCGTCGTCCAGCAGCGCATCGGCCAGGCGCAGGCGCAGCGCGGTGTCATCCGGCGCGTATTTGAGCGCATTGCGCAAACAGGTCTCGACTTCGCTGAAGTAATCGGTGTGTTGATAACAGTCAGCCACATGGCTCCACAGCGCGGCGACCTGGACATCGGTCAGGTAATCGGGGTGATCTTCCTTGCGCGGGCGGCGGCGCACCATTTCGCGCCAGGCTTCGGCGGCGTTGTCCCAGTTCTGCAGCGCCTCTTCGGCCAGGGCCAGGTTTTGGGAGACGTACCGGTTGGGGTCGAGCTCATTTGTCTTGCGCCAGTGCTGCGCTGCGAGCTGCCATTTGCCCGTCTGCGCCGCCTCGTAGCCCAGGTGATAGTAGGCCAGCCCGCCGGTCTCGGCCAGGACGCGGTCGCCGGCCAGGTCGGGCACGCGACCGAGCAAGTTGATGAGGTCCTGCCAACGGCCGGCTTGCGATAGCTCGACCGCCTCGGCGCGCAGGAGCGCAGTCAGATTCTCAGCCAGTTCGGGCGTGTCGTACCCCGCGCCTTGCGCATACAACCAGGCCGCGCGCGCGCCCTCCCGATCGCCGGCCCGCAGCGCGGCCACGCCCTTGTAGTAGTTCAGGACCCGGGCGATCGGCTTGCGCATGTTCTGCTCGACCGCGACCTTGAGGAGGGCGTGCGGCGCGGCGGCCGGATCCTCGCGCATCGCGATCAACGCCTGCCACAATTCCGTCCCCTTGCCCAGCAACGGCTCATCGAAGGTCACCGTGCCGCCGCGCGGCTTGCGCTGCGTCAATTTCTGCACCAGGCGCGCGGTATTCGCCTCGACCGGGGTCAGCCCGGCGGCGTCCCACGGCTGGCCGGCCGCGATCCGGGCCAGCGCCCGCAGATAGGCCAGCCCGCGGCGTTGCGGTTCGCGGGCCGCGGCCGCGTCTAACTCGGGCAACACCTCGGCGACGCGGGCAAGTTGCCACAGAGTGACGCCGCGGTGGAAGTGCAGTTTGGGGGCGTCGGGGGTTTCCACCAGCGCCGCGGTCAGGTAGCGCAGGCGCTCGGTCAGGTCGCTATCCAGCATGGCGGCGCGGAAGTGCGCCTCGGCCAACAACTGGCGGACGGCCTCGGCCGCGGCCGGATCGAGCCGCGACTTGCGCAATTGCTCTATCTGCGCCTGGACGGCCGCGTAACTGCCGCGCCGCAATAGCCGCACCGCCTCCTGAAGGATGCCGCTCGTCCCCGAAGGCACAGGCGGCGAGGTCACGCCGCGCCGCGCGGCCGATGGCATGATCGGTTTACGTTGTTTCTTTGCCACAGTCGAATGCTTTCTGCCCCCCAGCCGTGAAGGAGCGCGTCAAAAGTCTACTATATCACTGAACGGCGCTTATGACAAATCTCTGCCATAGAAGGGGTGCATTTCACGTTGGGGGCGAAAAGTCGCGGAGCACCCTTCGACTACGGGCTGCGGCCCTTCGCTCAGGGTGCGGAGCGGCTCAAGCAGGTCGCATCCTTCGACTGCGCCGGTGATACGGCCCACCGGCTCCGCTCAGGACACGCGCGCCCCCCAACTGAAACGCACCCGTGGATGACCGCCGGTTTGCCGCAACGCGCGTATCGTGCTATTCTGAGACTGACTAATTCTTCACAAGGAGGAAGACAGATGGAGTCTGGACGCACCGTCGTTGACAACCTGCTTCGCCGCAAGAAGGCGGAGCGCGTCGCCGTGATGGACGGCCCGTGGAGCGACAGCATCGTGCAATGGGTGGCGCAGGGCTACCCCACTCGCACGGTCTACAAGGAGGTCGGCAAGAAATGCTGGCGGCCGGCGGATGGCCGCACAGTAGACGTCGAGGTCGCCGGCGAGTACATCGAGCCGGTGCCCCCGTGGGAACACTTCGGCTATGACATGACCGGGATCGGCGGTTGGTTCGACCTGCACCCCAAGCGCGGCTACAGCGAACTGCTCGAAGAAACCGACGAGTGGGAGGTCAAGCGGAACGGCTCCGGCGCGGCGCTCAAATACTGGAAGCACCACATGGGCACCCCCGAGCACATGGACTTCCTGATGACCTCACGCGCGGTCTGGGATCGCGACTACCGGCCCTATCTGCTGGAATTCGATGTCGAGCGGTTCGGCGACCTGGACGAGGCCCGCAAGAACCTGGCGAAGGCGCGGGCGCTGGGCCGCTGGGCGCACATGGGCCACATGTTCATCTGGGAGGGGATGCGGCAGAGCATGGGGGACGTGACCATGTACTCCAGCCTGCTCACCGACCCGGATTGGATCCACGACTTCAACCGGGTCTACACCGACTTCCACAAGCAGTACTACGCCTACCTCTTCGAGCATGTCGGCCTGCCCGACGGCATCTGGATGTACGAAGACCTGGGTTACAAGAACGGCCTCTTCGCCTCCCCGAAGGTGATGGCCGAACTGATCTTCCCGTATTTCACCGAACTGGTGACCTTCTTCCACAGCTACGACCTGCCGGTCGTCCTGCACAGTTGCGGCAGCACGGCCAAAGCGCTGCCAATGATCATCGAGGCCGGCTTCGACGCGCTCAACCCGATGGAGCGCAAGGCCAAGGACAATGACCCGTTCGTTTTCGCGGAGAAGTACGGCGACAAGCTGGCGTTCGTGGGTGGGTTCGACGTGCGGATTTGGGAGACCAACGACAAGGAACTGATCCGCCGCGAGATGACGGCGTACATTGACGGGATGAAGGCCCGCGGCGCGCGGCTCGTCTTCGCCTCCGATCATTCGATCCCGCCGACGGTGCAGTACGACACATACCAATATGCGCTCGAAGTGTATCGGGAGCGGATGATGTACTAACGCGGGCGCGGCGCAAGCCGCCGGATTTCCCGATTGACGGCGACATCCTCCAGGAATTGCCGGCGCAGCGCCCGATCGGCGATGCCGCCGGCCTGCTCCTGAAGGATCGCCGCAGCCGCAGCGAGGATCTCGGCGGCGCGCGGATCGCCCACGGCGGCCCAGGCCCGATGGCACGCCAGGTAGATGCGCAGCGGCTCGTTGTGCGCCGGCCGGAAGACGAACGGCGGGCCAAGCTGCGCCGCCACGGTCTCGACGATGCCCGCGGCACGCGCCGGTTCCCCGCGCGCCAGCGCGATCTCGATCAGGCCCGCGGTGGCCGCCAGGTGCTCCGCTTTCCGATCAAGAAACTGATGAGTCTGCCAAGTGCGCAGCGCAGCGTGATAGAACGCTTCCGCCTGATCCAACTCGCCCAACGCCTGGTGCGCATGGCCGGCTTGGGTCTGGACGGTCGCCAGCGGATAGGGCGGCCGGTATGTCTGGCAGGTCGGCAGCGCGGCTTCGACGGCGGCCAGCGCGGCGGGATAGTCGCCCACGGCGCAATCGAGGCGGATGCGGCCGACCAGCCCAAACACGTGCAACATGCGCTGCCCCAGCCGCACGGCCGACTCGGTGAGTCGGCGCAGCGCCGCGCGAGCCGCCGCGAAGTCGCCCAAAACCAGGTAAAGCAACGCCAGCCGGTTATCAAGCTCAGCGACAAGCAGTTCGTGGCGGCCGACGAGCGCGGTCGTCGCGGGCGCAGCCAGGTGCGCCAGCGCCCCCGCGTAGTCCCCCGCATTCATGCAGACCACGCCCAGGTTCAAGCGCGGGATCGCCTCGTTGACCGGATCCCCTTCGCCCTGCGCCAACCCGATCGCCTCGGTCAGATAGCGCCGCGCCTCGGCCAGCTCGCCCTGCCGGAACGCGCCGCGCCCCAGGCCGATCAGAAGTTGCGTGCGCAGCGATACCGCGACCGGCGCGCGGCTGACCGCCAGGCCTTGCAACCAGGCATCTTGGGACTGCCGATAACGCCCCTGATAGTATGATGCGGCGCCCAGGTTGAGCAGCGCATGCGCTGTCGCCTCGGCATCTTGCGCGTCATGCGCCGCCCCGAGCGCCTGCTCGGCCTCCGCCGCCGCCAAATCGTACTTTCCCGCGTGGATCAGGAAATGGGCGTGCCAGGCGTGCAGCCGGCTCCGCAACGGCTCGCTTTCTGCAGCCGGCCCTGGCTCGCCTGCCGCCAACTCCTGACAGGCTGCGCTCAACAGGGTCACTCCGGTGGTCAGCAGGCCGGCGCGCTCCAGGAAATGGCTCAGCCCACTGACCGCCGGCTGGACGAGCGCCCATTGGCGGGTCTGCACCGCCCAACGCCACGCATCCTCGATGTTCCCCAACTCATGGCCCAGCTCACGCAACACGTCATCGGGGCACGTGTGCCAATAGATGCTCGTGGACTGCCGGAGGGGCTGGAGATAGTGCTGGGCGTGGCGGTCGCGGATGCCGGCGCAGGCGGCGGATTGCGCCAGCTTCTCCGCCGCAAACTGACGCAGCAGTTCGTGCATGTGATAGCGCCCGGCGCTGTCTCGACACAGATGCGAGCTATCGAGCAATTGCTTGAGCTCATCTGGCGTGACGTGCGTCACCGCGGCGGCCGCACGCGCCGTGAAACCGCCGCGGAAGATGGCGCAGCCGGCCAGGCTCTCGGCCACGGCTGCGGGCAACAACGACCAGGAATAGTCGAACACCGCGGCCATGCTGTGGTGGCGAACCGGCCGGTCCGGGGATGCTTCCACCAGCGCGCCGATGCCCTGGCGGAGCTGCTGAAGGATCTCGGCGCACGAATAGCGGTCTGTCAGTGCGGCGGCCAGCTCGATCGCCAGGGGCAACCCCGCGACCGCCCGGCAGATCGCCTGCACATCGGCCATGTTCGCCGGCGTCAGGGCAAACCCGGCGGCGGTGCGGCCGGCGCGTTCGACAAAAAGCCGCAAACCGGCCGCGTCCTCCGCGATGGCGAAGCGACCCGCCAACGCGTCGAACGCCGGCAGCCGCGCCGGCGCCGGCAAGCCGCCGACTGGGATGACCTGCTCCATCTGCAGGCCGAGGCGCTGGCGGGAGGTCACGAGCAGTTTGAGCCGGGGCGCCGCGTGCGCCAGCCGCATCACCAGATCGCGGCCCGCCACCAAGTGCTCGAAATTGTCCAGCACGAGCAGGAGGTGGCGGGCCTGGACGTGCGCGAGAAGTTGTTGTACCGGCGACGCGCGGCCGGCCACGTCGAGCCGCAGCGCGGCCGCGATGGCCGAGGCCAGGTGATCGAGCGTCTGCCCCGGCCCGGTGCGCGGCGCAGACGCATCGGCGGCCGATGCGTCTGCGCCCACACCGGTCAGCGGTACGAACCATGCGCCATCGGGGAAGGCCTCGCGCACCGATTCCGCCGCGGTCAGCGCCAGCCGCGTTTTGCCCGCACCCCCCAGCCCGGTGAGGGTGAGGAGCGGGTAGGCCGGGTCGAGCAGCTTCTCGCGCAACGCTGCCAACTCTGCCTCGCGGCCAAAGAAGGGGGTGGTGGGCCGGGGGAGATTGTGCAGCACGTTGCGGGCCGGCTGTGCGCCCAGCGCGGCGACCTGGCCGGCGATATCGGCGTATCGTTGGCGCTGCGCATCCAGCCAGGCGGTGAATGCCGGCGCATCGGGCAGCGCAAAGCCGACCATGAACTCGCCCGGCAACAAGCCGGCCAGCGTCGCAAGCTGTGGCCCGCCGGCTGCCCCCGCACCGCGCCCCGTCGCCAGTCCGGCCCAGATGCGCTCGACCTCCAGGACATCACACCAGAAATCGGGCGCTGCGGTCAGCAGGCGCACATCCTGACGAGACGCCGTCAGCAGATCCAGCGGCGCCAGCAGTTGCCGCAGATCGAAAAGCGCAGTGCGCAGGCTCTGGCGCGCGCTCTCATGCAGGTAGCCCTCCCAGAGCAGGGCGACCAACCGATCACGCCGCACGGGGTGGCGCCGGCTCTCCAGTACCAGGTAGGCCAATAACGCCCGCACCTTGTCTGAGTGGAAGGCGCGGATCGTCTCCCCGCCCCGGGCGGCAACGAATCCGCCGATCAGGTTAAGGCGGAATTGCGAGCGATCCGAGGAGGGAATCGCAATAGCATCTTGTGTGACTGCCACGGTTTTACTATACGACAAACCAGGGCTGGCGTCAAATACCTTAGTTCAGTAATTCACTCATCACGAAGGCGTAACGATCCCGTAACGCGTAAGTGACAAATATCGCTTTACAGGCGTCCCACCAACGCGTAGAATCAACGTTAATATCTGTTATTTTTGTGGGCATTGCGCCCACCGCTGAGGAGCGACCGGTGATTTTGCATCTTGCACAAGGGGAACCCAGCTACCTGCCGGATGGCTTGCTGGTCCCAACGCGTGACCAGGCGCATCCCGACCTGATGCCACTGCTCCATCATTTCGAATCGCGGACGGTGGCGTGGGAGGCGGCTGCGCTGCTGGTCGAACATGACGGCTGGTGTCCGCTCGAGACGTTGGCAGACGGGTTGTGCGCGTCGTTCGATTTGCTCTTGCCACAACTCTGGCTGTTAGTTGAAAGCGGCTTGCTGCAGGAACGGCTCCAGGTCACCGGCCTTCAGTATCGGCTCGGCGCCAATCATCGCCTGCGCAGATTGGCCCAATTGCTGGCTACCGGCTTTGCGGAGGCCCCATGACCATCATGCTCTTGCTCAACCTGTTCTGGTCGTTCGTGGTCGGGTCGGCGCACGATTCCACCTGGGTGGGCGCAACAACCGTTTTTGCGCCCCAGCCGGCCCGGGCCGCGGCGGTCAGTTGTCCGAACCCATACGTCGTGCGCATCGGCGATACACTTGCCAGCATCGCCCGACGTTGCGGCACAACTGTGACCAATCTGATGCGTTGGAATGGCCTGCGGTTCGCGCGCGTCTTTGTCGGCCAACGGCTGGTCGTGCGCACCTGGCAGACACCCTTCGCGCCCGTGGCGCCGAAGGTCGCTCCGCCCAACAAGCCCCCCCCCACCCCGCGCATCGTGCCGCCGATCCAGCCCTGAACCAGCGCTCTGGCTGTGACCGGTCTCGGCGCGATTTTGGTAGACTTGGCCAGGTTGGATGGCGACCTGCGAGCCGCATTGGCCGCGTGAGGGAGCGGGGGACAGGCGCTCTCTGCCGCACTTGAGGTGCGCGACGTGCAGCCGCAGACCCAACTCCGGCGCCAGGCCGCGGGCAGGTGTAGCAGGCACACCGAGTCCGGCCCGCCGGAGACGCCGGCGACGACCGCCTCGCCAGGGCAGAAGAGCCGGTAGCGCTGCACGTATTTGAGCGTCTTTGGGGTGAGCGCATCCATACCGCTGATGATAGCACGCATGGGGCGAAAGCTCAAATGGACGCCAGGAATTCCAAACGCCGCCGAGCGTTGAAACGCCCGGCTCATAGAGGTGAAAGTCGGTTGAAACCGACTGTGCGTCCCGCTCAAACCGGCTTGCAGCCGATTTTCACCTACCTTAGCCGTCGAGTTTCAACCCACGGCGGCCCCATTTTGCATATCAGGCGCGCCACTGGTATAATCCCCATGCGCAGATTCTTAGAATCTACTCATGGGGACTTCGCACAGGAGGGGCCAATGGCGCGCTTCGTGGACCGGCAGCGCGAGTTCCGGGAGTTGGATGAGATCCAGGGCGAGCGGGGAGCGCACCTGGTGATCGTCTATGGGCGGCGGCGCGTGGGCAAGACGACGCTGCTGCTGGAGTGGATGAAGCATACGGGTCTGCCGTGTCTCTACTGGGTGGCGCGGCGCGAAACCCCCGACGCCTGCCGGCAAAACCTGGCGCGGGCCTTGTGGCAGTGGGCCTATCCGGGTGAGCAGAATCCGGAGCCGCCGCGCTTCGAGTTGTGGTCGCAACTGTTCGA
>CAZYHE010000146.1:0-9142 GCA_964647225.1 uncultured Anaerolineales bacterium | reverse complement strand
AGGACGCGTTCCTCTGCCAGGCCGCGGCCGCGGGCAAACGGATCGTGCTGGTGGATGATGTTTGCACCACCGGCTCGACCCTGGAGGCGTGCGCCGGGGCGGCCCGTGCGGCCGGCGCGACGAGCGTCTGGGCATTGACGCTGGCGCGGGCGCGCTGGACGCCGGGCCGGCCTGCGCCCGATGCGGGGTAGGCGTGGGGTCAGGAAGCGGGGGATGAATCGGTATCGCGTGTGCCGGAAGTGGCTGCGCGGTAAACGATCGGTCCTTACTTCCGCAGAATCTTGAACAGTCGCAGCGGCCCCTTCGAGACGGATTGGAACGTGAAGCCGGCGCGCTCCAATTCGTTCAGGCGATTGAGCGAGTAGATCGGCCGGCTATCCACCCGCGCGGCCACGAACTCGATGACCGAATCCGCCAGCCCCGACGCTTCGCTGCGCGGCTTGGCCTCGATGAACTGAAGATCCAGCCGGCCGGCGTCAATGTGCGCCGCGTAGTAGAGCGGATAGAGCCGGTTCCAATCCACGAAGACGATCGCGTCCGCTTCCAACTCCTTGACGATGCTCGCCATCTCCGGCCGCAGATAGTGCGTGCCCGCGTTCGCCGGATATTCCCGCGCCGTGAGGAAAGGCGCTTCACCTTTGCGCACGGCGGGCAGGTTCGGTGTCAGGACGGGTTGCAGCGCGGCCGCGGTCAGGGCGATCAACAGGAGCGGGCGGATGATCTTGGCGAAACGTTGCCACGTGCCAGGCACTTGCGAAGTGCCCGGCACGTTTGGAATCAAGCGTCGCGCCAACGCCGCGAACCCCGCGCCCGCCAGCAGCGCGATCAGCAGGTAGCCGGAGATGTAGAAGACGTAGATGTCCCCGACGTGATAGTTGAAGTAGAAGAGCCACTGCGCGATCAGCCCCAGGCCGAGGAGCACAGCCAGCCGCCAGTCGTGCCAGATCAACGCGACCAGGCCCGCCAGAGCCAGGAGCAGTGTGAGCAGCGAGAATTCACGGGACAGCTTCAGCCCGTAATCTGCGATCTTCTTGAGCATCCCCGGTGGGTCAGGATAGAGCGCGGTGCGCCATTGGCGGCCCGCGGCGATGAAGACGATGCGCGCGACGGGGTTTTGCAGATCGGCTGCGCTCAGCCCCCACGCCGAGCGCGCCGGGCCATACGCGGCGTTGAAGATGTTGGCCGGCGGCGCGTGCAAATCCACGGCCAGGAAGGCCAGCCCATAGAGCGCCAGGCCGATCAGCGCGCCCGCGAGCGCGGGCTTCCAGGACGCACGCCAGCGCGAATGATGCAGTGCCAGGTAGACGGCGGAGGCCGGCGCGAGGATGCCGACGCTGGCGTGCGCGCCCAATCCCAATCCGCCGCACACGCCCGCAGCGGCCAGCGCGCTCGTCCGTCCCGTCCGCGCCCACGCCAGCAGTGCGACGAGCACCGCCGCCAGGAACGCCGCGCCGATGGTGTAAACTTCGGCGATCAACGCCTGCGACCAGAAGGTGAAGGAGATGGTTAAGGTTAACGCCGCGAAGAGACCGCCCCATCGGCTGGTTGTCGCCAGCCGGCCAGCCGCGTACACCAGACCGATCGTAACCGCGGCCATGAACGCGGAGAAAAGATTCACCCGATAGGCCACGTCGCCGGCCGGCACGAGGGTGATGAAGAGTTTGCCCAGGAGCATGTACACCGGATAGCCGGTGGTGTGGGCGATGCCGACCTGGTGCGCCAAGACCTGGAACTCGCCGCTGTCGCCCGGCAGCAGCCAGGGGACGAGGGTGCGCACATAGAGCGCCAGGCTGAGGAGGCCGAGCGCCGCGCTCAGCAGCAGATCCAGCCGGTCGAAGGGACGATTCTGTTTCATCTCATCTCGCGCCAGACCGCACGCCGCGATTGCAACGTGCGGTCTGCTTCAGTCAATGTGCTGGCTCGGTCAGAGACCGGCCAGAGCGAGCGTGCGACATGGGCATAGGCTCGATCCTTCGACTACGTGGCGAAACGACCGCCACTCCGCTCAGGATGCGCGCCGCCCCTGACGTTTGACCCCTGACCCCTGACTCCTGACCTCTACCCCTTGATCCCCGTCAGCGCGATCCCCTCGATGAAGGTGCGCTGGGCGAAGAAGAAGATCAGGATGATCGGCGCGGCCGCGATGGTGCTGACGGCCATCAGGTAGGGATAGGCCAGCGGCGCGTTGCCCACCTGCGACATCATGGCGCGCAGCTTTTGGATGCCCAGGGCCAGCGGGTACATCGTGTACTTGTTGATGTAAATCAGCGGCCCCAGGTAATCGTTCCAGGTGCCCATGAAGGCGAAGAGCGCCACCACGGCCAGCGCCGGCTTCGCCAACGGCAGGATCACCCGGAAGAAGATGCCCAACTCGCTGGCGCCGTCAATGCGCGCCGCCTCCGACAGCTCCTCGGGCAGCGTCATGAAGAACTGCCGCAGCATGAAGATGAAGAAGGCATTCCCGAACAGCGCCGGGATGATCATCGGCATGTAGGTGCCGGTCCACTTCAACTGCTTGAAGATGATGAAGAGCGGCACCATCGTCACGGTGTACGGGATCAGCATCGTGCCGATGCACACGTAGAACAGCTTGTCGCGTCCCGGCCAGCGGATGCGCGAGAAGCCGTAGGCCACGATGGCCGACGACAGCAAGGTGAACAGCGTGTACGGCAGCGCGTAGCGGAAGATCGAGTTGAAGGTGTAGAGCGTGAAGCTATCTGACACCCACGCGTTGGCGAAATTCGCCCATTGGGCTGGATTCGGAATCAACACCGGCGGGATGCGGTAGACCTGCGGGTCCGTCTTGAGCGCGGAGCTGATCATCCAATAGAGCTGGAATGCGTAGGATGCCGCCAGCACGATGAGGATCGCATACTTCACGACCTCCGGCACGATCCGCCCGGCGGTGTATTTTCCGTGATGGGAGGTGCGTCGAACCGGGGTCATAGACTGTGCAGTCGAGGTCATCGGTCACCTCCGCCGTAGAACACCCAACTCCCGGATGTCTTGAAGAGCAGCGCGGTCAAGGCGGCTACCACGATCGCCATGATCCACGCCAGCGCGCACGCCTTGCCCATGCGGAAGAACTCGAAGGCCTGGCGGTAGAGATTCATGGCGTAGAATTCGGTGGATGCCATCGGGCCGCCGTTCGTCAGCAGATAGGGCATCAGGAAGGTCTGGAACGCGCCGATGAAGCTCATCACCAGATTGTAAAGGATGATCGGGCTGCACATGGGGATGGTGATGTGCCAAAAGCGATGGAAGGCGGTGGCGCCATCCACGGTCGCGGCTTCATAGAGCGAACGCGGCACATCCTGGAGCGCCGCCAGGAAGATGACGACCGCCGTGCCCTGCGCCCACAGCGAAATCAGGATCAGGCTGGGCTTGGCCCATTCCACGCTGGAGAGGAAGGGAATGATCGGTTGCCCCGCCGAGCGTAAAAGGTTGTTGATCACTCCGTACTGGTTGTTGTAGATGAACAGCCAGACCATCGCCGAACAGACGGCCGGGACGATCGCGGGGATGTAGAAGATCGCCCGGAAAGTCGAACGCAGGACGAGTTTGGTGTTGAGCAGGCTCGCCATCAGGAACGCGACGACCACGCCGAGCGGCACGCTGATGCCCACATAGAATAGGGTATTGTAGACGACGGTCCAGAAGCGCGGGTCATCCGTGAAGATTTCCCTGAAATTGTCCGTCCCGATCCAGATCGGCGGCTTGATCAGATCGTAACGCGTAAAACTGTAAAAAATCGAAGACACCAGGGGATACAACGTCCAAATGAGGAACCCGATCAGCCACGGCGAGACGAACAACAGGCCCGTCATCAAGCTGCGGGTCTCCCCTTTGGAGAGGCGTCTTCTGCTTACGGCGGCAACTGCCATATCGCTAACCCTCCAAAAATCTCAAGATCCCAGTAACATGAGTGCCTGATGCCTCCCCGGCATCAGGCACTCGTGTGGCGCTGTGCATCCAGTCAGCGGGAGGACTGGTCTCGCTGAACCATTTTTTAGTTCACCGTTAGCTCGGTAGGCCCTGGTTCTTCCACTCAGTCTCCGCGCGCTTCTGCATCTCAGCGGCGCCCTGTTGCGGGGTCATCTTGCCACGGTAGACGATCTCGCGCACTTCCGTCCACTGGTTCCACAGGTAGCCGTGCAGCGGGCAGCGGCGGAGTTGGAACCAATCGGTCGTGTCGTTGACTTTGTTGAAGTAGAAGTCGAGGCCAGGATACGCATCCGGCTTGACGTTTTTCTCCATCCACGTCTTCTTGCCCACGACCCAGCCGACTTCCTTGAAGAGGGTATTCAGGGGGGTGTCCTGGTTGAAGAACTCGCCCAGCTTGAACGCCTCTTTGGGGTTCTTGGAGTTCTTGAAGATGCCCAGGGTGTGGCCGCCGGCCTCTTGCACCTTCTTGCCCTTGTTGGCGTCAGTGACCAGAGCCCAGCTGGCCTTGTTGAGCTTCGCCACATCGGGCGCCTGCACCGTCGTCTCGCCGGGATGCCAGTAACCTTCGATGATCATCGCCTGGACCTGGGCGTTGTATGAGCCGCCCCAGCCGCCCATGCCTTCCGCCTGGCGCAAGCCGGCGATCTGATCCGGCCCCATGATGTCATAATACTGTTTGGTGATGGTGATGTAATCAACGATCTTCGGGTCGGTGAAGTTGAACTTGCTGGTCTTGTCATCCCACCACTTGACGAGGGTCGCCACCTGGATGCCGTCCGGGTCGCCGCCCATGGCATCGTACGGATCGAGGCCGAACTGCTTGAGGTTGCCCGCGGCGTCCTTCTTGGTCAGCGCCTTGTGCCATTCCAGCCCCTCGCTGAAGGTCGTGGGCGGCTTCTCCGGGTCGAGGCCGGCGTCCTTGACCAGCTTGGTGTTGTAGTTGAGGCCATAGTCCAGGTAGCTCTCGAAGCACGGGATGCCCAACAGCCCCTTGAAGGTCCAGAACTTGCAGAAATCCCAGACCGCCGGGATGTAGTCCTCCTTCTTGATGAACTTGCTGGTGTCAACCAACGGCTGGGTGTCGAGGAAGACGTCCTTGATAGCGAGCTGCGCGTAGGAGATGTTCGCAGCGGCCTCGGGGGGATCGCCGGCTGCGATCGCCGTCGTGACCGGCTGATCGCCGGTGTTGCCCTTGTACTCGATCTTGATGTTGCTGCCGACGACCTGCTCGTACTCGGGCATCTTGTACCAGACTTCATCCTGGAACAACTTGTTCAGGTTGCCCCAGGCCACCCACAGACGAACGGTGATCGGCGTCTTGGCGGCCGGCGCGGCGGTGGGGGCGGCGGGCTTGGCCGGCTCCGCTGCTTTTGCGGGCGCAGCGGGAGCCGGGGCGGCGGGGGCGGGCGCGGCGGGCGCGCAGGCCGCGATCACGGCGCCGGTCGAGACGACGGTCGTCAGCTTCAGAAAGTCACGCCGGGTCAGGTGCTTCTTGTTCTCCATAGGTCTTCGCTCCTGAATAGAATGATGTAAACCTTGAAAGGATTTAAGGTCGCGCACCGCTCTGACGTGACAAGTCAAACGAGTGGTTGCGGCACAGGGAGGGCGCCGCGCCGAGGAGGAGAGCGCTTGCCAGCACGTCATGGTGCATGTATAATTTATACCACAACGCCGCGCTTCCTGCAAGGCGAACGGGACACCGACCGGACAGAAAGCGGACATCCAAGCGGACATGCTGTGACTGATGTGACCAGAGAAGAACTGCTAGACCAATTGCGCGATGCGCTCAATCACCTCTACGACCCGGAGCGGCTGCGGCGCAATGGGCTTGCGGCGCGTTTCGGCGTGGCGAACCGGTTCGATACCGCGACCGCGCTCCAGCGCATCCTGATTGACGCCATCGCGTCCCTCAAGCCCGCGCCCGGCGAGCCGCCCCAATCGCCCGCCTGGCAGGTGTACGAACCGCTCTTCTATCGCTACGTCGAACAGCTCGGTTCGGATGAGGTCGCCGACCAACTCGGCATCGGCACGCGGCACCTGCGCCGGTGGCAGACCACCGCGCTGGAAGCGCTGGCTGATCTGCTCTGGAAGCAGTTTGGCTTCACCGATTGGCAGATCCCGGAACCGGCCGCGGGGCCGGTCGCCGCGGCCGGCGACCCCGCGGGGCTGCGCCAAGAACTGGCCTGGCTGCGGGAAGCCAGCGGCGCCGACCTGACCGACCTGGCCGAGTCGCTGCCGGCCATCCTCAACCTGGCCCACAAGCTCGCCGTGCGCCACAGCGTGACCCTGAACGTGACGCCGGCCGCGTCCGGTTTGAACCGGATGCCGCGGGTCAGCCTGCCGCCCGTGGCGCTGCGCCAGACCCTCATCAACCTGTTCAGCGTGGCGATCCCCCGCGCCGCGGGCGGCTGCGTGGAGGTCAGCGTCGCACAGGCGGCCTGGGATGTGCTGATCGGCATTCGCTGCCCGCACTACCCGTCTGGCCCGCGGCCGCCGCTGGAAGATGAGGCCGATAACCTCAACATGGCGCGCCAACTGGCCGAAGTGTGCGGCTGCCGGCTGAACCTGGCGGCCGATGCGCGCGGCTTCGACGCCGTGTTGACCCTGCCGGCCCTGGAGCAAATCCCGATCCTGGTGATTGACGACAAACCCGATACGCTGCAGCTCTTGCAGCGTTACGCCTCCGGCTCGCGCTACCGGCTGATCACGGTCAGCGACGGGGAGCAGGCGGTGGAAACCGCGCTGCGCGTCGCGCCCCAGGTCATCGTGCTCGATGTGATGATGCCGCGCGTGGACGGCTGGGAGTTGATCGGCCGCCTGCACGAGAACCCCAAGACGCAGGATGTGCCGATCATCGTGCATACCATCCTGGCGCAGCGCGATCTCGCCTTGCTGCTGGGGGCCAACGACTACATGCGCAAACCGGTCAGCCGGCCGGATTTTCTGGCGGCGTTGGCCCGCCAACTGGGATTGGCGGCGTCAGGGCCGCGCTGATCGCCTCGGCGCAGGCCGCCAGATCGCGGATCGAAAGCCCCCCGCCGCGACAGACACTGACGCGGTCGCTGACGATCGGCTGCCCGATCGGATCCCTGGAAGAGATCACCACCACGGGGATGTCGCGGATCGCCGGATCGGCGTTCTTTTCGCGCAACACCTGGAAGCCATCCACCCCCGGCAAGATCAGATCCAGCAACAGCACATCGGGCCGGCGCTCGCGCAACAGGTCGAGCGCGCGCTGCCCGTCATTGGCGCGGATCACGCGATAGGGCCGCTCGGTGGCGGCCATGTGGCGCGAGAGCAGCCGGATGATGTCCGGCTCGTCATCCACCAGCAGGACGGTGCTGATCGCCGGGCCGAGCGCGGCCAGGGCCGACAGCAGCGCGTCGCGCGAGATCGGCTTGACCAGATAGCGGACGACGCCGAGTTGCCGCGCCGCTTCGTCTTCCGTGGGAATCCAGAAGGTGATGACCGGCGTCTGGAACGGCAGGTCGGGCAGATGCTCCAGGTCGGCGCAGACGTCGGGCAGCGATAGCGCGTTGGCAAGCAGCGCCCGGGCCGGCGAACGCGCCAGCTCACGCTGCGCCTCGGCCAGGTCGTGTGCGACGGTCAACTCGAACTCCCCCATGAACGGCCGGAAACGCCGTAACAGCGAATCGCCCTGATCCAACAGGATGAAGCGGTCGGTCGGGGCCGGCGGCCGCTCACCCCGCCGCGGCCGCCAGCGGGTCTCGTAAGCCTGGTATGGATTGAGCCAACGCAGCGCGCTTGGCGAGCCGCCCGGCGCCGGCCACGGCGGGCTTTCGGTGGTCAACGGCAGCGAGAAGAAAAACGCCGCGCCGGGGCCGCCCGCGCTGCCGGGGGATTCGTGCGCCGGGCTTTGGAGCCACATTTTGCCCTGGTGCATCTCGACAAAGCGTTTGCTGATGCTCAATCCCAGGCCGGTGCCCCCGTGCGAACGCCGGAGCGAGCCATCGAGTTGCTGGAAGGGCTGGAAGAGCCGGTCTTGATCCGCGACCGCGATGCCCGGCCCTGTATCACTGACACAGACGATGATCTCCTGGTCATTGCTCGTCGCGCGTACCTCCACCCCGCCGCGCTCGGTGAACCGCCCCGCGTTGCTCAACAGGTTCAGGATCACCTGGCGGATGCGCGTGCTGTCACAAAAGACCGGCGGGAGGTCGCTGGGCGCGGCGGTGCGCAGATACAATCCTTTGGAGTCGTAGAGCGCGCGCACCGCCAGGGCGGCCGCTTCGATGATCTGGTCGAGCGATGTCCATTCTTTCGCCAGCACCATCTTGCCCGCTTCCACCTGGCTCAAATCCAGCACGTCATCCACCAGGCGGGCGAGATGTTGGCTGTTGCGCTGGATCGCCGTGATATCGGCCATGAGCGCGGGCGAAAGCTCGCTGCCGTACACCCGCGGCGCCTGGAGGATCATGTCGCTGAAACCGATGATCATGTTCAGCGGGGTGCGCAGTTCGTGGCTCACATTGGCGACGAACTCCTCTTTGGCGTGCCGCGCATCCTCGGCCACCCGGTACATGGCCTTGAGCCGATCGGAGAGCCGCGCCAGCTCGCGGTTGGCCTGCCGCAAATCCTCCTCGGTCTGGCGGAACTCCAGGCGTTGGGCGCGCGCCTCTTCGAGTTGCGTTTCCGCTTCCGCATAGCTGCGCAGCGACCAGCGCGTCACCGTGTAGAGCGCGCGCGTGGCGGCCCAGCCGAGCACGCCGGCGATCAGCGCGGCCCCGGCCGTCGCCCAGCCGTAGTTGGGGGGCAGCGGCGCGGCCCACGCGGTCTGCGAGAGCCAACTGGTCAGCGCCACCACGCCCCCGCCCGAAACCAGCGCGGCCGGCCAGCCCAGGGTGACGACGGCGAGCAAGGGCAGGAAGGCGAAGAGCAGCGCCAGGGCGGGTTGTTCCAGGAGGATGCACGCGGCCGCGGTCAGCGCGGCGAGACCTGCCTGCCAGGCGATCACGGTGGCGAGGAACCGCCGGGGCAATTGCCAGAGCGCCAGCAGCGAGAGCAGCGCCACGCCCGCCAGGAGCGGCATCACCGCCAGATCCAGATCGGTGGGCGCGCCGAACCACCGGAGGGCCAGCGCCGCGCCAGCCAGCCCGGCGATGGCGATGATCAGGTCGCGCGCGATGGCGTGCAACAACTGCATGGCCGAAGCCGCAAATCGGGGATCCGCCCCCGG
>CAZYHE010000145.1:2571-9172 GCA_964647225.1 uncultured Anaerolineales bacterium | reverse complement strand
CCGCGGGGCGCGGGCGTGCGGCTGGCGCAGGGGGGCGAGATCGGGCTGGCCGGCCGCATCCCCATCAGCACGATGGGTGGGTTGAAGGCGCGCGGGCATCCGGTCGGCGCGACCGGCATGTATCAGATCGTCGAAGTGGTGTTGCAGTTGACCGGGCAGGCCGGCCCGAATCAGGTGAGCGGCGCGACGATCGGCATGGCGCAGAACATCGGCGGCAGTGGGGCCACGGTGGTCACCCATATCCTGGCCGCGGCGTGAACGGATCGGTGCTTCTGATCTGTCAAAACCTATCATCCGCCCGATTTAAGCCGCTTTTAGGGCACCCTGGTAGCTTTTGGTGGGCGCGTTTTGTTACAATGACTCATGGAAGTAGGGGAAGACTCTTTACAGGGGGATCAAACGCATGTCTATTCCTCGTAATTGGCGCACGCGCCAACAGCGCTACAGCTTGAAGGCTGAGGTCTGCGATAACTGCGGTCAAACCATTTTCCCGCCGCGCGATGTGTGTCCGCATTGTGCAGAGGAACGCCAGCATTGGACCAACCTGAGCGGCCAGGGCGAGGTCTACTCCTTCACGACCATGTACAACGCGCCGACCGGCTTCGAGGAGTTCGTGCCCTACACCATGGCGCTCGTCAAGTTGAGCGAGGGGCCGATGGTCACCGCGCAATTGACCGATGTCCACGCGGAGCAGGTGAAGATCGGCATGCCCGTGGAGATGGTGACCCGCAAGCTGACCCAGGACGGGGATGAGGGGCAAATCCTCTACGGGTACAAGTTCCGGCCGCGGTTGCAGCAAGCTGCCTGACACGGTCAAGACCGATACACAATTGAAGACCTTTCCGCTCTGGCCGGTCTCTGACCGAGCCAGTTCGGTTCGAGACCTCCGGGGGTTGCCGAGACCCGCGGAGGTCTTTTTGTTTCACCGACGCGACCGCTGTGGTATAATGTCTCCGACAATGCAACGGAGGTACGAATTCATGGGCAAAGAGAGCAAAGACAAGCCGGTCGTCGGCATGGATCTGGGCGGCACGAAGATCCTGGCCGGCGTGGTAGACGCCACGGGTAAGATCCTCGGGCAGGCCAAGCGGGCCACCAAGCCGGAGGGCGGCGCCGAGGCGGTGGTGGAGCGGATGGCGAAGACGGTGCGCGAGGCCATCGAGGCCGCGGGCCTGGGCCAAGATGATATCGCCGCGGTCTGTTCCTGTGCGCCGGGCACGATAGACGCGGCGCGGGGCGTGGTGCGCTTTGCGCCCAACCTGCAAAACTGGGAGAACGTGCCGCTGGGGAAGCTCCTGGGTGATGCGCTCAACCTGCCCGCATTCATCGAAAATGACGTGAACCTGGGCACCCTGGGCGAGCATGTCCTGGGCGCCGGGCAGGGCATCAGCAGCGTGGTCGGCATCTTTGTGGGCACGGGCATCGGCGGTGGGCTGATCCTGGATGGCAAGCTGTGGGGCGGCTGGCGGGGCGGCGCGGGCGAGGTCGGCCACACGGTCGTGCTGGCCGAAGGGCCGGTGTGCGGGTGCGGCAGCCGCGGCTGCGCCGAAGCATTGGCCAGCCGGACGGCCATCGAGCGCGATATCTGGGCGGGCATCAAGGCGGGCCGGCCCAGCCTGATCCCGGAGATCATGAAGAAGGACGGCCGCCAGCGGTTGACCAGCGGCGCGCTGGCCGAGGCGTACAACCAGGGCGATTCGCTCGTGCGCGAGGTGATCGGCCGGGCGCAGTTCTACCTGGGCGTCCTGGTCGGCAATGTGGTGAACATCGTTGACCCGCAGATGGTGATTATCGGCGGCGGGGTCACCGAGGCGTTGGGCGACGCCTACCTCGACCCGATCCGGCCTGTGGCGTATCAATACTTCATCAACAAACGCGGCGCGCAAGAGGTTGCGATCGTGCCGGCCAAGCTGGGCGACCACGCCGCGCTGTTGGGCGCAGCGGTCTATGCCCGCCAGCGGCTTAACGGCTGATACACCCTGGGTTCGTAGTGGCGACTTCAGTCGCTCGTCGGCACGGACACGACTGAAGTCGCTACTACGAACCAGGTACGGTCATTCTACGAAGATCTCTACCCGCTCGTCATCCTTCTCGTCATCCACCTCGATGATGCGCCCCTGCATCCCCCCCTTGATGGCGGCCTGAATCGCGCTCAGATCCATCCCGTTCATTTCCGGGGCGAAGCGCGCGCCCATCTTCAGGCCAACATCAATCAGGCCGACGGGGATGTTGACATTGACCTTGAGCTTGCCGCTCGCCCGATCTGTCACGCGGACGCGCAGCCAGCGGGCTTTGGTCACGCCATCGCGCTCGGCGGCGTCGCGGCCGGCGCGCAAGGCTTCGAGCAGCCGCGCGCCTTCCTCGGCCGTGATCTGCTTTTCCTCGATCATTTTCAAGATACGCATACGTTCATCTGACGGTGTCATCGGTTCATTCCTTGTCCGCGCGGCGTGGCCGCGGATGTTCAGAGTAGCGCGTCGGTTGGGGCGATCGGCCGGCGCATGGTCAGCAGCACGCGCTGGGCGCGGAAGCCGGCCGCTTCGAGCGCGGCCACCCCCTCGATGTGGTCGCCGCTGTGTTCGACGAGGACCGGCGCGCACGGCGCATCGGCCAGGGCGCGCAGGCTTTGGTGGACCAGCGCCCGCTCCAGACGGCCGCGCGCTTCGGGGCGCACCAGCAGACGCAGCCGGTGGGCGTCGCCGAACACGCTGGCGTGTACTTCCACTGCGCCATTCAGCCGGCCGTGGCTTTGCGATCCCCAGCGCTGCACCCGGTAGAGGCCCAGCCAACCGCTGATAACTTCGCCCAACGCCTGGAGCGGGTCGTTCTGATACGACTCCGGGCCGACCGGGTTGGCCCAGCTTGCCAATTGGGTCTGGGCGGCCTGCGCCAGCTCGAAGCGGGCGCGCCACGCCAATGCCGGCAGCCGGCTTAACTCGACAGCGGGCGCCGGCGGACGGTTTAAACCGTCCGCCGGCCGGGCCGGCAGCTTCCAGATGCCATCCTGGCACACATCGGTAAAGCCCAACGAGCGGTAGAGCCGCCGGGCCGGCTGGTTGTCTAACCGCACCTGGAGGATCGCCCACGAGCCGCCTTGTTGGGCGATCTCGCCAAGCCCCGCCAGCATCATGGAGCGGGCGATGCCCCGGCCGCGCTGTTCGGCCGCCACCGCCACGTTGCTGATGCGCCAGCGCGAGCCGCTATAGTCGTTGCGCTGCAAGGTGAGATTGCCGAGGACCCGGCCCCCCTCGACCCAGACGTAGCCCCCGACGAACTCGCCCAGGAAGCTTGTGCTGAGCAACCCGCCAAGCACCGGGCTGAGCCAACTGACGGCCTGCACCTCTTGCAGCGAGTTACGGCTTTCCTCATCCAACTCGGCCCCAAAGACGTCACTCACCAGATCGGCGACCTGGCGCAGATGCTTGCGGGGGTTGAACGGGTAAACCCCCGGTGCGAGCGTTTCACGACGGTTGAGTGCGAATACGGCCATAGTCCGGCCCTCGGATATGCGCATGGAAGTGGTATGTTCAGCCCTATCATACCACGCGATACCGGGCTATGTACAAGTTAAGTGATGTGATTACCCGCCCAATGCCTTCAGCAACACCTCGGCCTGCTCCGCGGTGATCGTGCCACGCTCGACCATCTTGAGGATGCGCAGTTCCTCATCGGGCGCGGGTGGGGCGGGTGGCCGGGGCGGCGCCGGGGGCATCGGCGGCATGGGTGGTGCCGGCCGCCCAGGGCGACCGCCGCGCGGGTGCCGGCCGCCCATGCCGCCCCCTTCGACGGTGATGCCCGCGGCGGCCAACGACGCCGTGACCTGCTGGCGGATGCGATCCCCCAGGGTGCGCAGGTCTTCCGGCGTCGTCGGGCCGCGGACGTCGGCGGCCGCGTGCGTGGCGTTGACGCCGGCCTGGACGATGCGGATGTCCCCGGCGCTGGTCAGGCTGATGCGGCCGCTGCCCTGGCCGACGGTCGCCGAAAAGGCCGGCGCGCCATCGGCCGCGGGCGTCAACTGCACATCCGAGCGAATCCGGCCGTGGGCGCGCACAGTCAGACGAGCGTCGGCCTCGGCGGGCAAGAGGATGCTGATGTCGCCATCGGCATTCAGCGCGTAGCTGGCGCCCGGCGCAACCGTGCCCTGCAAGATCGCATCGCCCTGAACTTGCGGCGCCGACAGCCCGCCGGTCAGGCTGATCGCGCGCAGGTCGCCATGCAAGGCGCGCAGGCTGACCGGCCCGCCGATCTCGTTGAGCCGGACATCACCGCTGACCCGCTCGACTTGCAGCGCGCCGCCCAACCGTTCGGCCCACAGGTCGCCGTGGACGCGATTCAGCCGGATGGCGCCCGCGTCCGAGATCCGCACGTCACCGGCGATGGTCTCGGCCTCCAGGTTGCCGCTCGTCTCGAAGCGCAGATCGCCGGCGCAGTTGCCCAGCAGCCGCAGGTCGGCCACATCGTCGGCGCGCAGGTCGCCATCCACACGCGCGATGCGGGCCGTGCCACCGAGGCCGCCCAGCCGCAGGTCGCCATGCACCGCTTCGGCGTTGACCTCGCCGGTCAACCCGCGGATGTGCAGATCGCCGGCCGCGCGCTTGACCGTGACCGCCAGCGCCGCCGGGAGGGTGATGCGCTGCACAAGCGCCCGCGGCAGGTGGATGGCGTCGCCCTCGACGCTGAATACGGCCGCGCGCTCGCTGCTGGCGGGCTGATAGACGACCTGAATGTCGGTCGCATCGGCCGCGCCCCACACCTGGGCGTCGCGCGCCAGTTCATCAATAATCACATGCGTTGCCCCTTGCACGGGGATCGTTGCGTGTTCGCTCACCGCGTTCCTCCTCAGCTATGCTTCTTGCAGACGTTTGACCGCTTCTTCCGAAGTGATCTTGCCGGCCGCCAGATCGTCCAGGATCGCCTGGCGCGTGTGGGCCAGGCGTTGCTTCTCCTCGACCGGCGGCGATTCGCGCACCTCGTAGCCCATGGCGCGGATCGCCTCGTCGAGGCGCGAGCGCACGCTGGGGTACGACAACTTCAGCTCTTGCGCCACCCAGTTGAGCTTGCCGTCGCAGCGCACGAACAGTTCCACGAAGGCGCGCTGCTCCAGGCTGAGTTGCTCCAGCCGCCCGAATTGATAGCGGCCTTCGAGCGTCGTGTCGCAAGACGGGCAATTCAGGCGGGTCACAGTCAGTTTATCCCCACAAATCGGGCAGATACTTGGTGTCAGATACATGGCGTTTCCTCGCACTGTTCGAATGGTTCAGGTTTGATCATTTCAGTTCATGCCTAACTGTATCATGGATTTGATTTTTTGTCAATAGGTATAAAGGAGATTTAGTATCGAATGAATAAAATTCATATGTGGTGCGTTGGATGTTGTTTCTTGACTCGACAGATCACATCGGCGCGTCCGCGCAACTTGTTGCCGGGCTATGCGTAAGGATATACAGAAAGCCGCGTTCCGACCCCCCACACGCGGGCGGAGCGCCAGAGGAGAAAAGAATGAACACAAGAGATGAACGGCATGGTCTCGTTTGGCCCGTCATTTTGATCGGGGCCGGTGTGGTGCTGCTGCTGAACAACCTGGGCGTCTTGCCCTGGGACATCTGGCAGACGCTATTCGGCCTGTGGCCCGTGCTGCTGATCGCGGCGGGCCTGGATCTGCTGCTCGGCCGGCGTTCGTCCTGGGGCGCACTGTTGGCGGCGCTCCTGGTGTTGGTCGTCCTGGCCGGCGCAGTCTGGACGGGGCTGACGCGGGCGGAGCAGGTGACGACCTTCCGCACGGAGACGGTCAGCCAGGCGTTGGGCGAGGCCAAGAACGCGGATGTTGAGGTCAACTTCGGCGTAGGCAGCCTGATCATCGGCGCGCTGCCGGAGGCGACCGGCAACCTGGTGGAGGGCACGCTGGCGTTGGCGCCCGGCGAGACGGTCACGCCCAGTTTCCGCCGGTCGGGTGATACCGCGCGGTATGAGTTGAAGAGCCACGGTACCTGGCGCGGCCCGTTCGTCCAGCCCGGCACAGCCTGGCCGGCCGACAAAGTGTGGAACCTGGCGTTCACCCGCGATGTGCCGCTGCGGCTGAACGTGCGTCCGGGCGTTGGGCGGAGCGTACTCGACCTGTCGGAGTTGACCGTCACCGAGTTGGAGTTGGATGGCAATGTCGGTCAGGTCAACCTGACCCTGCCGCGACGGGGTCGCGCGCAGATCACGCTGGATGGCGGCGTCGGTGAGTTGGTCATCGGTGTGCCCGAAGGGGCCGCGGCGCGCATCCAGGTGGATGAGGGGCTGGGCGGCGTCGTCACCGATGGCCGTTTTATCAGCGCCGGTCGCACCTACACGACCCCGGCCTACGCCGCGGCCACCGAGCGCATCGAAGTGCGCGTGAAGGGCGGCATCGGCCGGCTGACCCTGCGCGAAGGGGTGCTCGAGTAGGGGCGATCCCTCGCGGGTGTCCGGTCGGGACTCAGGTCGGGCCAGCGTAACGCTGGCCCGACCTTTTTTGTCCATGCCGGCCGTGCGGCTGCGGCTGGCAAAAGTGTAACGCGATTCGCCGCGGTTTGGCGGCTTCAGCCGGTCAGCTTGTTAACGCGCGAGACCGGCTAAA
>CAZYHE010000145.1:0-2561 GCA_964647225.1 uncultured Anaerolineales bacterium | reverse complement strand
GATGCGGCCTTGAGCAGCCGCTTCGGCCTCCTTCGATAGAATGCCCCTGTGTTTGGGCACTACGTTCCGGCTAAAAAACAGCCGGAACTCCGCTCAGGACGCCTTCGCTCACGGCCAAATTTGAAACTACGGCAGCCGCCGGGCAACAGGTTTCCCGCTGGGCGAAAGGATGGTATAATTTCCACCACTTCAACGCTTCGCACGAAGGGAGTGTGCCCGTGTCGCCAGCGCGCCACTTTTCGGACAGACCGCCGGATGCGGGCCAGCCGGCTTTGCCTCCGCCAACCGGCATCCCCTGGGATGTGATTTTCGCGGCGACCACGGATGGGGTCGTGATTTACGACGCGACCGGGCGGCTGACCTGGGCGAATCCGGCCGCGATCTCCGCCTTCGGGAGCGCGCCCGCGGCCCCGGCGGTGCGCGACGCGGCCGGCCGGGGGGTGGAACGCGCCGGATTGCCCGACGCGCGCGCGTTGCGCGGGGAAACGGTGCAGGGGGAGCGCTTTCTCGTCACCGGCGCAGCGGGCATGGATGTGGCTGTGCAGGCGACGGCCGCGCCCCTCCGCGCGGGAGATGCGATCACCGGGGCGATCGTCATCTGGCACGAGGTCGCGACGGCGGAGAGCCGGAACCAGCACGAGCAGGCGCAGGCGCTCTCCCGGCGGCTCGTCGAGGCGCAGGAGGCGGAACGCCGCCACATCGCACGCGAGTTGCACGACGAGGTCGGCCAGGCTTTGACCGCGGTCAAGATCAACCTCCAGGCCATCGCATCCCTGTGTGAAACGCCGGCCGCCGGGCCGCGCTTGAAGGACAGCATCGCCGTGGTCGAGCGTGCGCTGCAACAGGTGCGCAACATCTCGCTCGACCTGCGCCCCTCGCTGCTGGATGACCTGGGGCTGGTGTCCGCGCTGCGCTGGTATGTGGACAATCAGACGCAACGGGCCGGGCTGCAGGCGCGCTTCAACGTCTCGCCCCCAGATTTGCGCCTGACGCCCGATCTGGAGACCGATTGCTTCCGGGTGGCGCAAGAGGCGCTCACAAATGTCATCCGCCACGCACACGCCACGCGCGTCGAGGTCAGCCTGCAAGGCACCGGACACGGCGCGCGGCTGGTGATCCGCGACGACGGCGTGGGGTTCAACGTGGCGCACACGCTGGCGCAGGCGGTGCGCGGCAAGAGCCTGGGGCTGGTGGGGCTGCGCGAACGCGTGGCGCTGGCCGGCGGCCGGATGGAGATCGTCTCGGCGCACGGCAGCGGGACCGAGGTGCGCGCCTGGTTCCCGAACGAGGCCAAAGCGTAGGCTGGATCGGAATCGCCCATGTCTCCCATTCGGGTCTTGCTGGCCGAAGATCACGCCCTGGTGCGGGCCGGCTTCCGCGCGCTCTTGGCAGGCCTGGCCGATATCGAGGTGGTGGGCGAGGCGGCCGACGGCCGCCAGGCGTTGGCGTTGGTGGCCGAATGCCGCCCCGATATCGTGCTGATGGACATCGCCATGTCCGAGCTGAACGGGCTGGCCGCGACCGAACGCATCGTCCGGGAGTGGCCCGCCGTGCGCGTGGTGATCCTCTCGATGCATGCCAACGAAGAGTACGTGTTACAGGCATTGCGCACCGGTGCGCGCGGCTATCTGCTTAAGGACGCGGGCCTCAGCGAACTGGAACTGGCCGTGCGCGCCGTGGCGGCCGGCGAAACCTACCTCAGCCCGCCGATCTCCAAGCAGGTCATCGCCGGCTATGTCCGGCGGGCGGGCGGGCCGCCCACCGCCGCGCCCGAAGATGGCGCAGATGAGCCACACCTCACCCCCCGGCAGCGCGAAGTCCTCCAACTGCTGGCCGAAGGGCGCACCGTCAAGGAGATCGGCCGGCAGCTTGGCATCAGCGAAAAAACGGTCGAAACCCACCGCGCCCAACTGATGGAACGCCTCCACATCTTCGACCTGCCCGGCCTCGTCCGCTACGCCATGCGCACAGGCCTTGTGAAGTGATGTGGGATGTACGATGTATGATCGCACATCGCACACCGTAACATCGTACATCTCCCGATCCCCCCTCAGGTTTTTCCTGATAGACTCGCCCCGTTTCATCCGCTAAAATGGCGTCATGCCACCTATTTGCATTCTGTTGGTAGACGATAGCCCTGAATTCCTGGAATCGGCGGCCGGGTACCTGGCGAACCAGCCTGATCTGCGCGTGGTCGGCCGGGCGTTGTCGGGGCCGGCGGCGCTGGAGCAGGCGGCCGTGCTGCGACCCGATCTGGTGTTGATGGACATCGCGCTGCCCGGCATGAACGGGCTGGAGGCGGCGCGGCAGATCAAGGCGTGGCCGGCGCCCCCGCGGATCATCATCCTGACGCTGCACGACAACCCGGAATATCGCAGCGCGGCCGCCGCTGTGCGGGCCGATGGCTTCGTCGCCAAGTCCGATTTCGGCGTGCAGTTGCTGCCGGTCGTCCGTGCCCTCTTTGCCACGCGCCCTGAGCCTGTCGAAGGGCCTGTGGCAGGTCAAAGAGCGGAGGCCTTTCGACAGGCTCAAGGAGCGGAGCCACCCATGAAGCATATCTT
>CAZYHE010000144.1:5425-9182 GCA_964647225.1 uncultured Anaerolineales bacterium | reverse complement strand
GTGAAGATCAACCTGGCGGCCGTCTTCCAGGTCGCGCTGGCCGAAATGCTGACGGGCGCTGAGCCGGTCGAAGCGCCGATGCGCCCTTCGGCAAGCTCAGGGAGCGTGGCCGCGGGCGCTGAGCCGGTCGAAGCGCCAGCGCGCTCTTCGGCAAGCTCAGGAGGCGTGGCCGCGGGCGCTGAGCCGGTCGAAGCGCCGATGCGCCCTTCGGCAAGCTCAGGGGACGTGGCCGAACTGTGGTCGCGCTTCACCGAGCACCTGCGCCGCGCGGTCGCGGTGACCGCGGCGGGGATTGACTTTCATCTGGCGCACATGGGCGAGGTCTTCCCGGAGCTGATGCTCGACCTGCTCTGCCACGGCACGGTCGAGCGCGGACTGGATGCCGCGGCCGGCGGCGTGGACTACTACAACCTGTGCGTAGACGCCTCCGCGCTGGCGACCGTGGCGGATTCCTTCGGGGCGTGCGCGCACTGGATCGAGCGCGAGCGGCGTCTCACCTGGGCGCAACTCCAGGGCTATCTGGAGACCGATTGGGCCGGCGAGGCGGGGGAGCGGGCGCGGCTGCTGATGAAACGCGGCCCGCGCTTCGGCCACGGCGGCACGGTCGCCGATGAATACGCCATTCGGATCGCCCAGGTCTTCACCGATCTGGTCAAGGCGCAGCCAACCCCGGCGGGCCACAACATGATCCCCGGCCTCTTCTCGTGGGCGAGCATGATCGCGATGGGCAAGGAGATCGGCGCGACCCCGAACGGCCGGCACGCGGGTGATCCGATCTCGCACGGGCCGAACCCCGATCCGGGCTTCCGCAAGGACGGCGCGCCGACCGCGCTGGCGGTGGCGGTCGCGGCCGTGCAGCCCGGCTACGGCAACACCGGCCCGCTGCAACTGGACATGGATCCCGGCCTGGGCAAAGATGCGGACAGCATCGCCAAGGTGGCTGCGCTGATCCGGTCGCACTTCGCGCTCGGCGGCACGCAGATCAATCTGAACGTGTTGGACAAGGCGCAAATCCTGGAAGCGCACAAGGACCCGAGCAAGTATCCCGACCTGGTGGTGCGCGTCACCGGTTTCAGCGCCTATTTCGCCAGCCTTGCGCCCGAATTCCGCCAACTCGTGGTGGATCGGATCGTGGCAGAAGGTTAGCTTTTGGACAGGATTGACAGGATGAACAGGAGAATAACGACGATCGGACTCAGCAGCAGCGAGGCGCAGGAGCGGCGACGACGGGGGCTGGGCAATTTCACCAAACAGACCACCAGCCGTTCCTACAAAGATATCCTCCTCGCCAACATCTTCAACCCCGTCAACGTCGTGCTCTACGTCATTGGCGCTGGGATGCTACTCATCGGCGACACGCGCAGCGCGATCTTCACGGTGGGGTTGGTCGCGTTCAACGCAGTGATCGGCGTGACGCAAGAGATACGCGCCAAACGCCAACTCGACCGCATTGCGCTGCTGGCGCGGGCCACGGTGTCGGTCTTGCGGGATGGGCAGGCGCAGCGGGTGGATCCGGCCGCCCTGGTGCTGGGGGATGTCCTGGTCATCGAATCGGGCGACCAGATCCCCGTGGATGGCCGGCTGGTGGGGGATGGCCGCATCGAGGTTGACGAATCACAGCTCACCGGGGAGTCCGATCTCATCGTGAAGGCGCACGGGCAAGAAGTACTTTCCGGCAGCTTCTGCGTCACCGGCTCGGCGCAGGTCGAGGCGACCCGAGTGGGAGAAAGCAGCTTCGCCAACAAGCTGACCGCCGAGGCCCGCAAGTTTCAGGTGCAACACACGCCGCTCCAACGCGAGATCAACCGGCTGCTGCGCGTCCTGATGCTGATCGTGCTCTACCAATTGCTGTTGCTGGCGCTGGCGCTCTTCGTCCTGCCCATCCGCATCGAGACCTTCCTGTCGGGCGCAGCCGTCATCACCGGCATGGTGTCGGCCGGCCTGCTGACGGTCATCATCCTGAACTATTCCTGGGGCGCGGTGCGCATCGGCCAGCGCGGCGGGCTGGTGCAGCAGATCAATGCCGTGGAATCGCTCAGCAACGTGACCGTGTTGTGCAGCGACAAGACGGGCACGCTGACCACTAACCGGATCAGATACCACGAGGCCTTTCCGGTCGGCATCGAGAAAAACCAGCTCGAGGCGTGGCTGGCCGATTTTGCGGCCAGCGCGACGACGCCGAACAAGACGAGCAGCGCGATCAGCGACGGCCTGGGGGGCGTCAAGCGCGCCGTCCGCGATGAAGTGCCGTTCGCATCGGCCCGCAAGTGGTCGGCCGCGGCGCTCGATGATGATGGCGACGGCAAACGGCCGGCGATGCACGGCGTCTTCGTCCTCGGCGCGGCCGAGATGCTACAAGCGCATCTGCGGATGGATCCGGCGGCCGACCGCCAACTCCAGGAATGGGCCGACCGAGGCCTCCGCGTGCTCGTCTTCGCCCACAACCCACATGAGACCAATCTGCACACGGCATCCGGCGAAGCGGTTCTCCCGCCCCTGACGTTGCTGGGCGTGGTCAGCCTGAGCGACGAGCTGCGGCCGCATCTGAAGGAGACGCTGGCGTCCTTCGCCGCCAACGGGGTGCGGATGAAGATCATCTCCGGCGACAACCCGCAGACCGTGGCCGCGCTCGCCAGGCAGGCCGGCCTGACGGGCGAGCTTCAGCGCGTCTCGGGGCCGGAGTTGTCACGGATGACCCCGCCGGAGTTCGAGGCCGCCGCGGCCCAGGCTACGATCTTCGGTCGCATCTCGCCGCAGCAAAAGGAGGCGCTGGTCGATGTGCTGCGCCGGCAAGGTGAATATGTGGCAATGATCGGCGATGGCGTCAACGACGTGCTCTCGGTCAAGAAGGCGAACATGGGGATCGCGATGGAGAGCGGCGCCTCGGCCACCCGGTCGGTCGCCAACATGATCCTGCTGCGCGACTCCTTCGAGGCGCTGCCCTACGCCTTCACCGAGGGGCAACGCATCATCAACAGCATCCACAACATCCTCAAACTCTACCTGGTGACGATCTTCTCGCTGGCGCTCCTGGTGGTGGCGACGGCCGCGCTCCAGATCGGGTTCCCGTATTCGGCCAGCCAGAACACGCTGCTCTCCTTCTTTGCGCGCGGCGTCCCGCCGATTGCGCTGGCGTTGTGGGCGCGACCCAGCTCGGTGAAGAGCGGCGTATATCAGGGCATCTTGCACTTCACCCTGCCCGCGGCCGGCACCATCGCCCTGTTCGGCCTGGCCGTCTACATCGGCGCGTTCTTCCTGATCCAGAACGACCTGGCCCAAATCGTCATCACGCCCGACATGATCGCCGGTTTCGAACGCTACGCGGGCGTCACCTATGATATCTCCACGCCGGAGGCCTTCCGGGCGTCGGCTACCCTCCTCTCGGCCCAGACCGCGCTCACCAGCTTCACGGTGCTGACCGGCGTCCTGCTGATGATCTTTGCGCTGCCGCCGACGCGCTGGTTTGTGGGCGGCGCGGACTACAGCGGCGACCGGCGGCCGGCGATCCTGGCCGGGGTGCTGATCGCGGCGTATGCCGGGCTGATGCTCATCGAGCCGCTCCGCGCCGCGTTCCAGTTGGCGCCTCTGCCGGCCGAGATCTACGCGGGCGTCATCGGCTTGACGATCCTCTGGGTCTTCGTACAACGCCAGGTCTGGCGCGCCGCGTGGCTTGAACGATTCCTGGATCTGGAGGCCTGATCCGATGATCCAGATTGACGGTTCGCTGGGCGAAGGCGGCGGCCAGGTGTTGCGCACC
>CAZYHE010000144.1:0-5325 GCA_964647225.1 uncultured Anaerolineales bacterium | reverse complement strand
TAACCGTAACCGGCGGCACACACGTCCCGTGGAGTCCGTGCTATCATTACCTCGACTGGCAATGGCTGCCCACCCTGCGCCGGATCGGGCTGGCGGGCGAATTGAAGCTCGACCTGGCCGGCTTCTACCCGCAGGGCGGCGGGATCGTCCAGGCGGCGATCGAACCCGCGGACACGATCTCGCCGCTGCGCCTGACCGAACGCGGCGCGCTCAAGGGGATCCGCGGCGTTTCGCTCGTCGCCAACCTCGACATGAGCATCGCCGAGCGGCAGCGAGACCGGGCGCTGCGCCGCCTGGCGGACCGGCACAATCGGATCGAGATCGAAGTGGCCGACATCTGGGCCAACAGCAAAGGCACCGCGCTGATCCTGCTGGCCGAGTTCAAGCACAGCACCGCGTGCTATTTCGGGCTGGGCGCGCTCGGCAAACGCGCCGAGCAGGTCGCCGACGAAGCCTGTCTCTGGCTGGAGAAGTTCCTGGCCGGCACCGGCGCGCTGGACGAGTACCTGGCCGATCAGCTCCTCCTTCCGTTGGCCTTTGCCGACGGCGTGTCGGAGTATCGTACCGCCAAAGTGACCGAACATCTGCGCACTAACGCCGAGGTGATCCGGGCGTTCGGCGCGGCGGAGATCGAGATCGAGGACGAGAAGGGAAAGGCGGGGGTGGTGCGCGTGGTCGGAAACGCACGAAACGTTTGACGAGAAAGCGCTTGAGCGGTAAAATCAGCTCAATGCAAGGGAAAGTGATTTATGCCTGAACTCGAAACGATCACCGTCAAAGGCTTCAAGAGCATCGCCGCCATCGAGGAGCTGAAGCTCGGCGACATCAACGTGCTCATCGGCCCAAACGGCTCTGGCAAGTCGAACTTCATCGGCGTGTTCGCTTTTCTGCACGCGCTCCGCGAAGGCCAGTTGCAAGATTATGTCGCCCGCGCCGGCGGTGCAGAGAAAATCCTCCACTTCGGATCCAAGATCACCCCGACGCTGGAGATCTATATCTCTTTTCAAGGCGGGGTGAACCAATACAAAATCGCCCTGTCCGCGACCGAGACCGACCAGTTGTACCCGCATTCCGAAATCGCCTATTTCCGGGGTGACAAGGAACGTTTTACAACGCCTTATCCGCACATCCTGACTCCGAGCCGGACGGAAGCCGGGATCAGCGACCCAAACAGCCAGGGCATCGCCCGCTTCGTCCGCGATCATTTGGGGAGCTGGCGGCTTTATCATTTTCATGATACAAGCGCCAGTTCGCCGATGAAGAAAACGGTAGATATCAACGACAACCGCTACCTGCGACCAGATGGCTCGAATCTCGCGGCCTTTCTCTATCTCTTGAGGCTAAAGCATGAGGCATCCTACGACCTCATCCGCCGCACGGTGCAACGAGTCGCGCCCTTTCTTGCCGATTTCGCACTTGAACCACTGAGACTAAACCCGAATAAAATCCGCCTGGAATGGCAACACAAGGGATCAAGCGCCTACTTCGATGCCGCATCCCTTTCGGATGGCTCCCTGCGCTTCATCGCCCTGGCGACGCTCTTTCTCCAACCCGAAGCGTACCGCCCCTCGGTGATCCTGGTGGATGAACCTGAGCTTGGCCTGCATCCCTACGCAATCACGCTGCTTGCCTCGCTCATCAAGCAAGCCGCGCAGCAGACCCAGGTGATCGTCTCGACTCAATCGCCGCTCTTGCTCGATCATTTTCAACCGGAGGATGTGCTGGTGGCCGACCGGGTGGATGGCGGCACCCAGTTGACGCGACTGGAATCGGCCCGGCTGACGACGTGGTTGGAGGAATACAGCCTGGGCCAACTCTGGGAAAAGAACGAGCTTGGCGGTCGTCCGGGCGCAGAGGCCGCGCATGACTAGGCTGCTTGTACACGTAGAAGGGGAGACCGAAGAGACCTTCGTCAACGAGATCCTCGCGCCGCATCTGTATCGCCACGGCTACACAAAGGTGAGCGCCCGACTACTGGGCAATGCTCGACTGCGCGACCGGCGCGGCGGCATCCGCGGCTGGAGCTCGGTACGCGATGACATCCTCAAACATCTCAAAGAGGATCCGCGTTGCCTGGCAACCACGATGGTGGACTATTATGCGTTGCCCCAAAGCGGCGTGAAGGCCTGGCCGGGCCGCGAACAAGCCGGATTGCTCCCGTTCCCGCAAAAGGCGCCGACGGTGCAGGCTGCTTTGCACGCTGATATCAGCGTGGGAATGGGAAGCGGCTTCGATCCTTCACGATTTATCCCCTACGTGACGATGCACGAATTCGAAGGGTTGCTGTTCAGTGATTGTGAAAAGTTCGCGACTGGAATCTACCGGCCCGACCTCGTGCCGCAGTTCCAGGCGATTCGAGCCGCTTTCGACAGCCCGGAAGAAATCAATGATTCGCCAATCACGGCTCCATCGAAGCGCGTCGCGGAACTCATCCCTGGCTACGAAAAACCATTGCTTGGAACGTTGGCCGCACAGGAAATCGGGCTGGATGTCATCCGGGCAGAATGCTCATTCTTCCGGCAATGGCTCGAACGCCTCGAAGCACGGCCGAGTTGAACCAGACGTGGTCGGTGTCTGACCGAACCACGACTTGAAGAACAAGCCAACTATTGGATTAGATTGGAGTATCAAATCTGTGACAAACGCAACTGACACCCACGGCACTGCCCTTCTGCCCACCGGCGCGGAGAGCATCACCTGGAACCTGGCCGACCTCTACGCGGCCATTGACGACCCGGCCATCGAGCGCGACCTCGACCGCTCGGACGCGGAGGCGGACGCGCTGGATGCCGGCTATCGCGGCCGCATCGCGGCCCTCGGCGCGGCCGGGCTGGCTGAGCTGCTGACAGCCTACGAGACGCTGATCGAGCGCGCCTACAAGGCCGGCAACTTCGCACATCTGGCCTGGTCGGCCGACACGAGCGTGCCCGCCCACGGCGCGCTGCTCCAGAAGATCACCGAGCGCGGCTCGCGACTGAGCCAGAAGCTCGTCTTCCTGGAGCTGGAGTTGGCCGCCGTGCCCGACGAGATCGCGGCAGCCTGGCTGGCCGATCCCGCCGTGGCGCGCTACAAGCACTGGCTCGAATTGGTGCGCCGCTACCGCCCGCACATGCTCACCGAGCCGGAGGAAAAGATCCTCTCGGAGAAAGCCGTGACCGGCCGGAGCGCGTGGGTGCGCTTCTTCGATGAGGTACACAGCGCGGCGCGCTACACCCTCGACGGCCAAGAGCTTGCCCGCGATCAAGTCTTGACCCGCCTCTATTCGCCGGATCGCGACCTGCGCCGCCGTGCGCAGGAAGCGGTCACGGTCGGGCTGAGGGATCTGCGCCGCACCACCACTTACATCATAAATAACGTGGTGGCCGACAAGGCTTCGGACGACCGGCTGCGCCACTACCCGGCCTGGATCAGCAGCCGCAACATGTCGAACGAGGTGGATGACCGGACTGTGGAGGCGCTGGTCGCGGCGGTCACTGCCCGCTACGATATCGTCGCGCGCTATTATCGCCTCAAGCGCCGCCTGCTGGGGGCAGACGAGCTGTTCGACTACGATCGCTACGCGCCGCTCCCCGCAGCCGATCATCACTACCCCTGGGAGCAAGCACGGGAGATCGTGCTGAACGCCTATGCGGGCTTCGACCAACGCATGGCCGATATCGCGGCGCTCTTCTTCGAGCGGCGCTGGATTGACGCCGCGGTGCGGCCCGGCAAACGTGGGGGCGCATTCAGCGCGGCCACGGTGCCGTCGGTGCATCCGTATGTGCTGCTCAACTACGAGGCCCGACCGCGCGATGTGATGACGTTGGCGCACGAGCTGGGCCACGGCGTCCACCAAAAGCTCGCCGCCACACAGGGGCTTTTGCAGGCCGATACGCCGCTCACCACCGCCGAGACCGCGTCGGTGTTCGGGGAGATGCTGGTCTTCCAGGATTTGCTGGCGCGCGAAGACAAGCCGGAGGTCCGCCTGGCGATGCTGACGAGCAAGATCGAGGACTCCTTCGCCACCGCCTTCCGCCAGGTCAGCATGAACCGCTTCGAGCACGCCATCCACACGGCGCGGCGCAGCGAGGGGGAGCTGAGCACGGAGCGCATCTCGGAGCTATGGATGGGGTCGCAGCGGCCGATGTTCGGGGAGAGCGTGACCCTCACCGACAACTACGCGCTGTGGTGGAGCTACATCCCGCACTTCATCAGCACGCCCGGTTATGTCTACGCCTACGCGTTCGGCGAACTGCTGGTGCTGGCACTCTACGCCCGCTACCGGCAGGCACCGGCCGGCTTCGCCGACGCCTACCTCGCGATGCTGACGGCCGGCGGCTCGAACTGGCCGCACGAGATCGTCAAGCCGCTCGGCGTGGATCTGACCGACCCCGGCTTCTGGCAGAACGGGCTGGAGATCCTGGATGAGATGGTGCGCGAAGCGGAGGAGTTGGCGAAGGCATGAACATTTTGATCATCGGAGGCAGCGGCTTCTTGAGCGGGACGCTGGCGCACCGCGCGGTCACCGCCGGCCATCGCGTCTGGACCGTCACGCGCGGCCGGCGACCGCAGCCCGACGGCGTATCCACCCTGGTCGCCGACCGGCACGATCCCCCCGCGTTCGCGGCGGCGCTGGCCGAGGCGCGGGTGCGCTGGGATCTGGCGGTGGATTGCATCGCCTTCAACGCGGATGACATCCGCCAGGATGTGGCGGCGCTGGCAGGACGCGCCGGCCATCTGGTGTTCATCTCGACCGATTTCGTCTACGATCCCGCGCGGCGGCGCTTTCCGCAGACCGAGGAGGCCAAAGGCTACCTGGCGGAAGGCTACGGCGGGCTGAAACGCCAGGGCGAAGTGGCGTTGGCGGAGGCCGACACGGGCCGCATGGCCTGGACGATCCTCCGTCCCTGCCACATCTACGGCCCTGGCTCGCAGCTCGGCTGCCTGCCCATGCATGGCCGCGACCCCGAGCTGATCGCCCGGCTGCGCCGCGGGGAAACGCTCCGGCTGGTGGGCGGCGGCCACTTCCTGCAACAGCCGGTGCTGGCGGGCGATCTGGCGCGGGTCATCCTGGAGGTGGCGGGCCATTCCAAGACCGCCGGCCGGACCTTCAATGTGGCCGGCCCCGACATCGTGGAATCGTGGGAGTACTACCGCATCATCGCCGCGACCTTGGGCGTGCCCCTGACGGTCGAGGAGGTCCCGGTGGGCGAATATCGCGCCGCCCACCCGGAGGCCGCGCCCTTCCTGTGCCATCGCATCTACGATCTGGGCAAACTGGCAGCGGCGGGGATCACGCCGCCCCAGACCCCGCTGACCGACGGCCTCCGCGCCCACGTCGCGAGC
>CAZYHE010000143.1:5889-9215 GCA_964647225.1 uncultured Anaerolineales bacterium | reverse complement strand
ACGATGTAGCCGTTGTGGCCGGCCGCTTTGGGGTGGAAGGGGACGCCGGGGCTGCGGAATTTGTTCACGTTGTAGGCTGGCACGGCTTCTACCGTTATCTCGCCCACCGTCGCCTGTTCGCCGGGCCGCAGGCTGGCTGCGCCAGGGAGCTTGGCCGCGGCCGCCGGGCAGGCGATGACGACCGTGGCCGGCCCGCTGATTTTCTGGACATCCTCCGGCGAGCAGTGGTCGAAGTGGTCGTGCGTCACCAGGATCAGATCGGCCGGCGGGCTGCCGGGCGCCAGCTTCCAGGGATCGAAGTAGATGATCGGTGGCCCGTCGAGCCGGAACGTGTCGTGGCTCAAGCGGTGCAGTTTCGCAAGCAATTTGGGTGCAGACATGGGAACACCTCCGGGTCAAAGGATCGGTTGTCTCTCAGTTCAGCTACCGCAATTGTCGCAGGATCCCGTCCAGCCGCGACAGATCCAGCGCCAGCAGCCGGGCCAACTCGCGGCCGGCGGCGATGAGATAGGCGTCCTTCTCTTGGTTGCTGGGGCGGGCATCCGCGCCCGCGCGCAGGGCCGCGACGATGAGTTGATCGGCCGGCGCATCAGCCGCGCCCAGCACCGTGCGGAGCCAATCGTTGCGCTCGGTGAAGCGGCGCACCTCGGCTTTGTTGCACAGGAAGATTTGCGCCAGCGGCGTGGGCGGCTGCGCGGGTAACCGATAGGTGACATCCAGGCCGCGCCCACTGCCGACGACCAGCACTTCCACAATGACCGGCACCTGACGTTTTTGCCGTTGGTCTTCGATAATCTCTGGCTTTTCGACGCCGGCGGCCACAAGTTGGCGGACGAACGCGTCATCTTCGATGGTTACATTATAAATCAGCCCATAGATGAGGTTGCCATCGTTGCCATCCGCCCGCACCAATGCACCGAATTCCGGGATAAGCTGTCCTTGTTCGGAGATGAGTTGGCGGCAGCCGATGCTGAAGTTAGCGGTACTGGACCGCAGAACGCGGCCAATGATCGTGGGTTCGCTCACACTGTGACTCCTCTGCTATCTGCGCCGTCCGCCCCCGGTCAGGAGCTTGTTGGCGGCCTTCAATGAGGTTTCGGGCATCAAGTCGTTCCGCAACAGAGATTGGAAGAGCATCGCCTCAAAATCGGCGCGCTCGGCCTGGCCGACCACCGCCAGTTCATGCGCGCGCGCCAGGACATAGGGATAGCTCACCGGCTCGCAATTCTCGTAAATGGCCGCCTGCGCGGCATCGAGCAACGCGGGTTCGTCCGCCACCCATTTCGGGACTTCGATCCGGGCGATCACACTGTTCTTGACGCCCGCCTGGCGCGCAAAGTTGGCGTAGGTGAAGACGATCCGGTCGCCGCCGGAAGCCTGCTCGTAGCGGTCGTTGGTCTCCGAGTTGGGTGTAAAGAGCGCGCAGCGCTCGTTGGGCTGCAAATCGTCGAACAGGAAGCGATCGGCCAGTAGAATGAAGCGGCCGCGGCGCAATGTCTCGCGGGTGATCTCCCCGATGGGCTGATCCACAAGCTCCAGGATGCGCAGGACGTAGGCGCTGCCGGGGCGATCCACATAGCCCACCGGAATCGCCCGCGCGCGCCGCAGGCGGTGGATTTGCTGGACGAAAAACTCCACCTCTTCGTTGATCGTCTCTTCGTGTTCGGAGTCTGATTTTTGCCACGGCAGCAGCGGCCCATCGGTCAGGCAGATGATCGGGACGGAAAGATCACCGCCCAGCGCGGCCCGTTCGGCCTCAGCCATATCGGCCAGCGCTTTGATCTCGCGGCGGCTGCGTTGCGCGTTGATGTACTCCGGCGGGTGGATTTGCCTGGCCGAGTCGTAGAGGTCGTCATCGTCATAGAAGACCTCCGGCACGCTATTTACGGACGGCGCCTGGCCGCTGCCGGCGCGTAAGACGATGGTGGCGGTGTTGAGCAAATAATAGGTGGCGATGCCGTGCCGGTCGGGATAGATCTGGCTGCCGTCGGCCGCGACGAGGATGGCCTGCGGGAGGCGCGCCGTCACCTGGCGGCGTTCATCGAGTCGGTCATTGAGGGGCAACGCGCCGCGACGCCATTGATCTATCTCGCGGGCGCGCTTGATCTTGGCGCGCAACTCATCGGTGACGATGGGGGTGCGGGCCAGCGTATCTTTGGCGCGGGCGATGCGTTCTCGCTGCTCACCGCTCCGTTGGGCCATCGCCTGGCCCATCCCATCCACTTGCCCGGTCAGCTTGTTCAACTCCAGCGCCATGCCTGCACCCTTCCGAACAGATTTGCGCGGGCATTATAGCGGAAAGTGACAGACCGGGCAAACGGTTGACAAATCTCGCGCGCTGGCTTACAATTCAGGAGTCGGAGATCAGGGGTCAGGGATCAGGGGTCAGAAGTTAGCAGTCTGACTTCTGACCCCTGACTCCTGTTCCCTGTCTCCTGACCCCTGCTTCAAGGAGTGTTCTGCATGGGTGACTCACTTAGCACGACCGTAGTCCAGTTCAGCAGTTCTGGTGGGCGCACGCAGGCGCGGGCCGCCAATGTGCGCGCCGTGGAGCCGGCGGCCAATCTGCCGGGATCTGAACGCGGGAATCTGTACCTCTTGATTGAGGTGACCGGCAGCGGCGGCAGCCACGCGGCGCTCTATCGCCAGATGTTGAGCGCGGCGCAGGCCGCGTTCTATGAGGCGAGCGGCGGCCAGTCGGCGGCGCTCAGCCGGGCGGTCCGGGCGGCGCATGCGGTGCTGGCGCGGGCCAACGAAGCTCTGCCCGAAGCCGACTGGCGGGCCGGGATGAGCGCCGCGGCCATGCAAGGCGACGATTTGATCATCGCGCAGGCCGGGCCGGCCCTGATCATGATGAGCCACCCGAAGACCATAGATCAATACCCCGCGCAAGCCGGCCCGGCCGGCGTCGCGCTGGGCGGCCCGGAGCGTCCCGAAGTGGAACTCTACCGCACGACAGTGGAGCCGGGCTGCATGTTGATGTTGGCCCAGAGCGATTGGCTGACCGCCATCCCGCCGGAAGCGTTGGCCGCGGTCGCGGCGGCCGAAAATGCACGGCTGGCAAGCGACTACCTGATGCAACTGGCCGGCGACGCCGAGCTGAGCGCCCTCCTCGTGGCGTTCAGCCTGGCGATCCCAGAGGTGCGAGATGAAACCTTTGCCGGCCCCGTGACCCTGCCCGACGGCTTAAGTCGTCCGGCGGCGCCCGTCGCGGCCCCGCCCGCGGTCACCTTCGATGCGCCGCCGCCCACCTCGCGGCCCGCGCCCGTCGCCCCGGCTGAGGTCGCCCCGCCGGCCGATGCGCCGCCGCGGCGGGGATTGCTGGA
>CAZYHE010000143.1:0-5789 GCA_964647225.1 uncultured Anaerolineales bacterium | reverse complement strand
GCCGGAGCCTGTCGAGCCGGCCCTCAAGCCGGTGCGCGAGGAGACCGGCCGGCGCAGCCCGTGGGGCCTCCTGTTGGCGCTCATCGTGATCCCGCTGGTCGTGGTCGCGCTCGTGGTGGCGATGCTCTGGTTCCGCACGCGCACCGCCGACGCCGAATTCCAGCAAACGCTGACCGGGGCCGAGACGGCGATCACCGAGGCGCGCGGCCTGTCGGACGAGGCGGCGGCCCGCCTGCGGTTGGGCAGCGCCCGGGATTTCCTGGACAAGGCACGCGCCACGCGTCCCGATGACACCCAATTGGCGAAGCTCCAGGCCGATTACGGCGAAGTGTTGGGGCGGGTCAACCGCATTACCCCGCTCTACGGCCTGATGCCGCTGTGGCAATTCCGGGAGACCGGTCGGAAGCTGAACCGCATCCTGCTGGGTGGCGATTCGCTGTTCGTGCTCGACATCGGCAAAGGCGAGGTGGTGCGTTTCACCCTCTCGAAGCTCGGCGACAGCGTCACGCCGGCCAACCCCGATGTGGTGATCCGCAAGGGGCAGGCAGTGGGCAACGCCGCGATCAGCGACCTGGTGGATGCCGATTGGGCGGCCGCGGTGGGCAATCAGCGCAGCCGCGTGCTGGCGCTCGACACGGCCGGTGGGCTGTTGAGCTATGATGTGACGTGGGGCGCCACGCGGATTCCGCTGGCTGGCCGCGAGAAGTTGGGGCTGCCGCAACTCGTCAAAAGCTATGGCGGGAACCTCTATGTCGCGGATACCAAGGCGGGCCAACTCTGGCGCTATCGGCCGACCGAAAAAGGGTATGAAGGTCAGCCGGAGCCGTACTTTGCAGCAGCGACCAAGGTGGATCTATCGGGCGTGCAGTCGGTCGAGATTGATGGCAATGTTTGGGTGCTCTTCGCCGACGGCCGGCTGCTGAAATTCTTCGGCGGCGAGCAGAAACCTTTCGAGTTGAAAGGCCTGCCCGACCCGCTCAGCGCGCCCACCGCGGTCGTCTCGCAGCTCGATGGTGATCTGCTCTACATCGCAGATTCGGGCAACGGTCGCATCCTGGAATTCACCAAGGAAGGGCAGTTCCAGCGGCAGTTCCGGCCCGCCCAGGGGAACGACCTGCAAGGGATGCGTGACATCTTCCTCGACGAGGCCGGTGACAAACTTTACATCCTGACCGCCGACAAGCTCTTCAAGGCCGATGTGCCGCGGCTCCCGCCCGGCGTCAAGCCCGCGTCCAGTCAATAGCGGGGGAACCTTCCGCGCGTGCGCGCCGTCTCTTGCGGAGAGGCGGCGCGCACGCGCGTTCCCGTTTGGCCTCTGACCACGAGGAGCGTATAATTGTTTGGTATGAACGCACATAGAAACGTAACCCTTCGGTCGGTCGGTCCGCGCCCGCGGGGCCGCTCGCCGATTATTTCCGGCCTCCTGCTCGGCTTGCTGCTGACCCTGTTCATGGTCGTCTTTGTCTACGTGGCCGCGCTGTTCCTCTCGCTGGGACAGCAGGCCATCGCTGAAAGTCCGATCCAGGCGCCGTTGGCGCTGCCGCAATTGGTGCGGGCGGCGCCGGCCGCGGATCCGCGTGAGAGCACCGCGAGCGGCATAACCGTGGCGCAGCCGGCTGCACGGCGGGCGCAAGAACCCGCGCCGATCCTGACCGGCCGCCTGACCGTGTTGGTGATGGGGGTGGACAACCGCCCCGATGAGCCGGTCGCGCGCACCGATTCGATCATGGTGCTGACCCTCAATCCGAAGACCGGGGCGGCTGGGATGCTCTCCATCCCGCGGGATGTGCTGGTGAATGTGCCGGCCCTCAACGACACCATCAAGATCAACAGCGCGCATGTCTACGGCGAGATCTATAAATTCCCCGGCGGCGGGCCGGAGCTATTGCGCCAGACGGTCGCCGAGCTGATCGGCTATCCGATTGACTATTACGTGCGGATCAACTTCGACGGCTTCCGCCAGATCATTTACCTGGTCGGCGGCGTGGACATCGAGGTTGCCAAAGATATCAAGGACGACTTGTACCCGGACGAAAACTACGGCTACGATCCCCTCTTCATCCCGGCCGGCCGCCATCACATGAACGGCGCGCTGGCGCTGAAATACGCGCGTACCCGCCATGCGGACTCGGACTACGGTCGCGCCGCCCGCCAGCAACAAGTGATCGTGGCACTGAAGGACAAACTGTCTCAGCCCGGACAACTGGCGGGCCTCTTGCCCCGTCTGCCCGGGCTGGCGTTGGCGTTGGCGAATTCGGTTCAGACCGATATGCCGATTGATAAGGCCATCGCGCTGGCGCGGACGGTGGATCAGGTGGACCTCAAGAATCCGACCCGCATCGTGGTGGATAACACCATGGGGGCCGATGGCCTGGACTCGAAATGGGGCTATGTGTTGCGCCCCGACATGAACAAACTGCGGGCCGCCACGACCGCCGTCTTCGCCGACCTCCCCAGCGGTGTCTCGGCCGCGGAGACGACGCGCAAGGCGGTGAAGGATGAACGCGCCAGGGTGGTCGTGCTCAACGGCACCCCGTCGGCCGGCCTGGGCGCCAGCGTGGCCGATGCGCTCACCGCGGCGGGCTACACGATTGTGAACCTGGGGAATGCCGACCGCGGAGATTACGCGCAGACCCAGATCATCGTCCACGGCGAGGGCAAGACGACCAGCCGCGAAGAGTTGGTGCGCCGGTTCGCGCTGACGCCCAACCGCGTGCGTTTCGAGCCAGCTTCCGACACCGTGGATCTGACCCTCATCGTGGGCGCGGACCAAGCTGAGGCCAAATCCACCACGGCATCGGGCGGCGGCACGCGGTGATAGATCCCCTGCGCAAACTTTACGTCGAGATCGCGGCGGCCTGCAATCTGGACTGCGTGATGTGCGTGCGCCGGGCGTGGGCCGAGCCGGTCGGCTTCATGCCATTGGCGGTCTGCGACGACCTGCTGCGCCAGCTCGGCGAGCTGCCGGCGCCGCCGGCCGTACACTTGGGCGGCTACGGTGAGCCGCTGCATCACCCCAATTTCCTCGAAATCGTGCGCCGCGCCAAGGCGCGCGGTCTGCGGGTGGAAGTCACGACGAACGGCACGCTGCTCGACGCCCGCACCGCCAGCGAGTTGCTTGACCTGGGCCTGGATCGCCTGATGGTGTCGCTCGATGGCGCGACGCCGGCCTCCTACGGCGACATCCGTGTGGGCGCCGACCTGCGGCGGGTGATCGAGAATATGCGCACGCTCTACCGGCTGAAGCTGCGCAAGGCCGGCCGGCACAGCAATCCCCAGGTGGGCATCGCGTTTGTCGCGATGAAGCGCAACGTCGCCGATCTCCCCAAGCTCCCGATGTTGGCGACGCAGATCGGCGCGTGGACCATCCAGGTCTCGAATCTGCTGCCGCACACCGCAGAGATGGAGCAGCAGATCCTCTACGGGGCCGCGCTGACCGCGTGCGCCTATCGCGCCTCCCGATGGGTGCCGAATCTGAGCCTGCCGAAGCTCGACCTGAACGACGACACACTGGAACCGTTGCGGGGCGTTTTCGCGGCCACGGCCAGCATCAGCGTGCTCGACGCGTCGTTGAGCGGCCGCAACGACTGGTGCCGCTTTGCGCATGAAGGCTACGCGGCGGTGCGGTGGGACGGGGAAGTCAGCCCCTGCCTTGAGTTGTTGCACGATCATCCGGTTTACGTGCGGGGGCGGCGCAAGGACGTCACCCACTACTCCCTCGGCAACATCACGCAGCAGCCGTTGGCCGCGCTCTGGGAGTCGCCCGCGTTCGCCGGTCAGCGCAGCCGGCTGCGCGCCTTCCCCTTCTCGCCTTGCTCCACCTGTGGCGGCTGCGAACGGTTCGCGGCCAACCAGATTGATTGCACGGAGAGCGCCTTCCCCACCTGTGGCGGTTGCCTGTGGGCGCAAGGGTTCATCCAGTGCCCCTGATCCTCCGTCGCCTCCGCCCATCACGATCGCTTCGCCGGCCGAAAGGCCGGCGTTTTGTTGGGGTGATATGACTAACGTCATTTGAGACCCGCCTCCTTCTGTGATATTGTTTACGCGCAAATCACAAGCGCGTAGCGGCATGATTTCCAGGAGCGCAGGGAGGGATGACGTGGCGGGAGCAATCGAGGCTGCGCCGCGCGAGCCGGGGCCGGCCCAGCGCGCCATGCTGTTGACGGCGCTCTACATCGCCCAAGAACGGCACGGCTGGCTCAGCCCCCCGGCGGTGGCGCGGGTCGCCCAGCGCTTCGGCATGACCCCCGGCCAGGTCTACGCCACGGCGAGCTTCTATACCCTGTTCAAGCTGGCGCCCCAGGGCCGCTACCGCATCCAGGTGTGCGACGGCCTCTCCTGCTATCTGGTCGGCGGCGCTGAGCCGGTGATCGAGCAAGTCAGCCGGACGCTCAACCTGCGGCCGGGCGAAACGACCCCCGACGGCCGATTCACGCTCGAAGTGGTCGAATGCCTGGCCGCCTGCGGCACGGCGCCCGCGCTGCGTGTCAACGATGAACTCTATGAATATATGACGCCGGAGAAGATTGACGAGCTGTTGGAGAGATTGTTGAAGTCTTGATTGGTGTAAGCATGTTCGAACCCATCCTCACCCGCCACATCGGCCTGCCCGACTCCGAGAAGATCGCGACCTACCTGGCGCACGGCGGCTACGAGGCGACGCGGGTCGCGCTGATGCAGCACACGCCGGCCGAGTTGATCGCGCTGGTCAAGCGATCGGGGCTGCGCGGCCGCGGGGGCGCGGGCTTCCCCGCGGGGACGAAGTGGGGCTTCATGCCCGCCGATCCGGCGATCCCGAAGGTGTTGGCGGTCAACACCGATGAAGGAGAGCCGGGCACCTTCAAAGATCGGGCGCTGGTCGAGCGTGATCCGCACCAGGTGATCGAGGGCGTCGTCATCGCCAGCTATGCCGTGGGCGCCCGCCGCGCCTATGTCTACATCCGCGGCGAGTTCTTCCTGGGGGTCAAACGCTGGATCAAGGCCATCGCCGACGCCTACGAGCACGGCTTCCTGGGCCAGAACATCCTCGGCTCCGGCTTCGACCTCGACCTTTCGGTGCATCGCGGGGCCGGCGCGTATATCTGCGGCGAAGAGACCGCGATGCTGGAATCGCTGGAAGGCAAACCGGGCAACCCGCGGCTCAAGCCGCCCTACCCGGCGCAGCGCGGCCTCTTCGGCCAGCCGACCCTGGTGCATAACGTCGAGACGCTGGCCTGCATCCCGCACATCGTGCTGCGGGGCGCCGACTGGTTTGCGGGCATCGGCACGGCGCAAAGCAAAGGCCCGAAGATCTTTTGCGTCAGCGGCCACGTAAACCGGCCGGGCAACTACGAGTTGCCCCTGGGCACACCGCTGCGGGAGATCATCGAGGGGTACGCGGGCGGCGTCCGAGAAGGACACACGCTCAAGGCGGTGATCCCTGGCGGGGCCTCCACGGCGGTGCTGACCCCCGATCAGGTGGATGTGCCGATGGCGTTCGAGACGCTGGCCGCGGCCGGCTCCGCGCTCGGCACCGGCGCCATCATCGTGATGGACGAAACGACCTGCATGGTCGAAGCCGCGCGGCGGCTGACCAAGTTCTTCGCCCACGAGTCGTGCGGCCGGTGCGTGCCGTGCCGGGTGGGCGGCCAGCGGCTCTACGAGCTTCTGGAGCGGATCGCGCAGGGCCGCGGCGCATTGGCGGACATCGAGCGCGCGCTGGCCGTCGCCGGACAAATTGATGGCACGACCTTCTGCCCGATGGGCGGCGCGCTCGCCAGCCCGGCGCGCTCGACGATCGAGCGGTTTCG
>CAZYHE010000142.1:0-9288 GCA_964647225.1 uncultured Anaerolineales bacterium | reverse complement strand
AGAACTGCACCGGCAGCGCCAGCGCCAGCAGCAGCCAGTTGAACCACGGCTGCGCATCGCGCATCCCGACCATTGCCTGGACGGGCGCATAGAAGAAGGCGGGCAGCAGGCCGAAATCGCGGCCCATCGAGAGCAGGAAGAGCGGGATGGTGAAGGCCAGGCCGATGATCAGCAGGCGGCGCTGGGTGTTGATCTCGTGCTGGCGGGCCGCAGCTTCGGCGTCTTCGGCATCGCCGCCCAGCTCGAGCGCCTCGAAACCGGCTCCGGCCACCGCCCGGCGGATTTCGGCCTGGCTGACGACCGTCGGCACGTACTTGACGCGCGCCTTCTCGGTGGCGTAGGTCACCTGGGCTTCGAGCACGCCACCCATCTTGCGCAGGGCGTTTTCGAGCCGCCGCGCATCGCTGTCGTCGGAGAGGCGCTTGATCACCAGATCGGCCTCGCCGGTGGCGACGCCGTAGCCGATGTATTCGACGCGCGCGATCAGGTCGGTCAGGCCGAGCTTGCCGGGGTCGAATTCGATGCTGGCGCGTTCGGAAGACAGGTTGACGACGGTGGTCTGCACGCCGTCGAGTTTCTTCAGGTTGCGCTCCACCGCGGCGACGCAATTGGCGCACGTCATGCCGGTGATCGGCAATGTGAGTTGTTTGACTGCTGTCATGCGCGCCGCCCTACACTTTGCTGGACATCTCGAACACTTCGGCGATTTCCTTCAGGACACGTTCGCGTTCCTGCTCGCTGTCGCCCCGCACCGCCGTGATGACGCACGAGTTGAGGTGATCTTCCAGGATTTGCGCGCTCGTCTTGCTGAGCGCAGCTTCCACCGCTTGAATCTGGCGGATGACATCTATGCAATAGGTATCATCCTCGACCATGCGGATGATGCCGCGCAGATGGCCTTCGATGGTCTTGAGCCGGTTCAGAACCTTGTCGCTATGCATGTTTTCTCCTTTATTCCCCCTCCCCCCTGGGGGGGGATAGGACGTCATGATACATCATGTGGTTTGGGCTGTCAAATCGCTGCCGGTCCGCGCGGTGATCCGATCTTCAGGAATCACGTCTTTCTTATATAAACTATTGACGAACTATAGATGACGTGTTATAGTTTAGCAGTGTGATATAATGTGAGCGCACCCTATACAAAAGCACTCCGGTTGGCGGCACGCAGGAAAGTCGGATGTGGATGTTTGGACGTTTGCTGCTGGGACTTCTGGTTGTTCTCATCATCGCCGTGATGATCGGCCCGCTGCTGATTCCGGTTCCGCCGCTGGCAGGGTTGGCGCCGCCGGAGCAGCTTGCTGACCCCGACAGCCGATTCATCGAGGTGGATGGCTTGACGGTGCACACCAAGGTCGCGGGCCGCGGCGCGCCGCTCATCCTGCTGCTGCATGGCTTCGGCGCCAACACGGAGTCGTGGCGGCAGGTGATGGCGCCGCTGGCGCAGCACGGGACGGTGGTCGCGTACGATCGGCCAGGGTTCGGGCTGACGGAGCGGCCGCTCGACGCCGCGTTGGCCGGGTGGCCGGGGGATAATCCGTATGGCCCGGACGCGCAGGTCGAGCTGGCGGTCGGGCTGATGCGCGCGCTTGGCTTCGAGCAGGCGCTCCTGGTGGGCAACTCGGCCGGCGGCACAGTTGCCATGCACACCTATTTGCGCTATCCTGAACGAGTGGCGGGGATCGCGTTCGTGGATGCGGCCATCTACACGGGCGGCCAGGCGCCGGGGTGGCTGCGTCCCTTGCTGGGGACACCGCAGGCGACGCGCCTCGGCATCCTGTAAGGTGCTCCTCTCGGCGCGGCTGCTGGCCGAGCGGTTGGTGAAGGAAGCGGTGTAGCGCAAGATGCCATCTTGCGCTACATTTCGCGCGTCAGCCGCTGGCTCCGGCTCGGCGGGCGGCCCAAACGCCGGCGAATGCGGTCAGCGCGCCCAGCGTCGTCCCCCACGCCATATCCACCGCGGTGAGCAAGAGCGGCCAGCGATCCAGCGTCGCCAGGTTGGTCAGGTCATAGGTGGCGTAGGCGACCAGCCCGAAGAATGCCCCGCGCAACGCGGCCTGTCTCGGCGCGGCCCCGGCCCGCAACGCCGGCTCAACGACGAAGACGACCAGCCCGACGACATAGAGCAGATAGAATGCGCCGGCCGCTGCCCAGTTGGGGTTCTTGGACAGCAGGAAGCCGATCTGCGCCTGGTAGAATGGTTGGGCGATCAGGCCGAGCCAGATGCCGTCCAGGATCAGGAAGATGACCAGCGTGATCAGATAGCGTTTGACGATGTTTTGGGTCATGTTCGCTTTCTACCAATCGTTCATCAGCGCAGCGTCGCGATGCACTCGATCTCGACCCGCGCGCCCAGAGCCAGGCCGCTCGTCCCGAAGGCGCTGCGCGCCGGCATGTGATCGGTGAAGAAGGTGACGTATACCTTGTTCATCTCCGCCCACTCGCCGATGTCGGCCAGCATCACGGTCGCCTTGATCACCTGATCGAGCGACGAGCCGTAGCGTTCCAGCGTGGCCTTGATGTTCTCCATCGTTTGCCGCGTCTCCGGGGCGATGCCCCCGGCCGCGAGTTTGCCCGCCGCGTCCAGCCCGATCTGGCCCGACAGGTAGAGCAGATGCCCCACGCGCACTGCGGCGGAGAAGGGCCGGCGCGTCGCGCCTTCGGCCGGGTGATACTCGACGGTCGGAGTTTCGTCTGTGGACATGATTTGGCTCCTTGCGATTAGCCTTTCACCGCGCCGGCCGCCAGGCCGGTCACGATGTCGCGCTGGACGAAGATCGTCAGCAGCAGCGTCGGCAGCGTCACGATCAGGGCGGCCGCGGCCAACGGCCCCCAGGACAACTGCTCATAAGTCATCGAGTTGAAGACCGCGACGGGCAGGGTGCGCGTCTCGCGGCCGGCCAGCACCGCGCCGAAGATGAAGTTGTTCCACGATTGGATGAAGGCCAGGATCGCGGCGACCGCGATGCCCGGCCGCGCCAGCGGCAGCGAGACGCTGACGAAGGCGCGCCAGATCGAGCAGCCGTCCACCAGCGCCGCCTCCTCCAGCTCCGGATGGATATCCTCGAAGAAGCTGATCATCACCCACACGATCATCGGGACAGTGATGACCAGGTGGGCGACCGCCACCGGCACGAGCGTGCCGGTCAGGCGTAGAAAGCGAAAGAGGGTAAAGAGCGGGATCAGGAAGGAGAGGCCGGGGGTGATGCGCGCCAGCATGATCAACATGCCGACGCTCATCGCCTTGCCTTTGGCGATGCCATAGGCCGCCGGCACCCCCAACACCAGCCCGATCAGCGTCGCCGAGCCGGAGACGATGATGCTGTTGACGGTGTAGAGGCCAAATGGGCTGCGCTCGAATACCTGCCGGTAATTCGCCAGGGTCGGCGGGTTGGGGATCCAGACGGGCGGATAGGCGATGTTGTCAATTTCGGTCTTGAAGGCGAGCGACAGCATCCAGAGCATGACAAAGAGCGCGGGCGAAATCACCATGAACACGGCGAAGATCAGCGCCAGCTTGCCCCCCAGTTTGCGCAGCCACGGACTCACCGTCCCCGCGTGTCTTATCGCGTCCATCGCATTCGCTCCCTGGCCGCCAACAGGATGATGGCGAGCGCCAGAATGATGACAAAGAAGACGATCACGACGGCAGACGCGTGCCCGATGTTGAAGAACGCGAAGGCCTGCAAATAGAGATAGATGTTGATCGTCTCCGAGGCGGTGCCCGGCCCGCCTTGTGTCATCACAAAGATGATGTCGAAGCTCTTGAGCGCGTCAATCGTGCGGATGATGATCGCGACCATCAGAAACGGCATGACCAGCGGCAGTGTGATGAAGCGGAACATATCCCACCGGCTGGCGCCGTCAATCAGCGCCGACTCATACGGGTCGGTGGGCAGCGCGGCCAGCCCGCCCAGCACGATCAGCATGACGAGGGGCGTCCACTGCCACGTCTCCACCAGCACCAGCGCGGGGATGACCGTGTTCTTGTCATAGACCCACAACTGCGGGGGGATGCCGATCAGGCTGAGCAGATAGTTGAGGACGCCGAGCTGCGGCTGATACATCATGATGAAGATGAGGGCGATGGCGACCGGGGTGGTCATCATCGGCAGGATGAAAATGCCGCGCAGCAGGCCGCGCAGTGGGAACCGCTGATGGAACACTTCGGCCGCGAAGACGCCCAGGATCAGCGGGGCGGCGACGCTCAGGATCGTAAAGAAGAGCGTGCGCGGGATCGTCTCCAGGAAACGGTTGTCGGTCGCCAGGGTCTGGAAATTGCTCAGCCCAACGAAAGATTGCTGCATCCCCATCTGCCAGTCGTTCAGGCTCATCCAGATGGTAAACAGCCAGGGAAAGATGATCACGGCGAAGATGACGATCAACGCCGGAAGGAGGAAGAGGACATAGCCCTGCCGGCGCGAGTAGCCGCCGCGTCCTGCGGGCGCAGCCCGGCCCAACGCACGAATCTTGCCGACCTGTGGCAGCATCGTCACCTCCACGCACGGGGGAGCAGCGGGGACGCCGCGGCGCATGGCGTCCCCGCTGCGAGAAGGCCGGCCGGAGGCTGAAGCCATCCGGCTACGATGTGGAAGCCCCCACAAGGGGGCTGGCTGGTAGTAACGACTTCAGTCGTTTTCGGGCGGACAAGCGACTTTAGGCGCTACTACGAGCCGATCATTTGAGCCTTGACGGATGACTAGCCCTTCTCGCTCTTCTCGAAGATCGGCTTGAAGTCTGCGGTGGCCTTCTTTAGCTCGGCGGCCGGGTCAGCCCCGCCGATCATGTTGGTCAGGGCGATGCCGAAGATGTCGCGGAACTCAGTGACCGGGATGATCTCGGGCAGGCCGGCGCGCAGGATCTTGCCGGAGCCTTCGAGGCAATCGAAGTATTCGGCCGGCATGGTCGAGCCTTTGGCGCGATCCGGGTTGGATAGCGCCGAGCTGCGTGGGGTTACGGCGGCGCCCGCCTGGAGGACGCGCAACTGATTGATCTTGTTGGTGGCCCACAGGCAGTAGAAGTAGGCCGGGCCTTGCTTCTTGCTGAAGGACGAGACGCCGATGCCGTCGCCGAACATGGCCGAATGCTGCGCCTTGGGGCCTTTCGGGAAGACGCCGTAGCCGACCTTGCCGAAGACCTTCGACTTCTCTTTATTTTCGAGCGGGGTGGCGAAGCCGATGCCATCTTGCCACATGGCGGCCTGGCCGAGGACGAAGGCCGACTGGCATTCGTTCCAGTTGAAGCCGCTGGCGCCCGCCGCGGAGTAGTTCTTGAGCAGGCTTTGGTAGAGCTTGGCCGCTTCAAGCGCCTCCGGCGACTCGGTGTTGAAGTTGCCCTTGGGATCAATCGGATCCACGCCCCACCCCTGCATCAGGTGCGTCCAGACGGGGACATTGGCATTCTTCAGGCCGCGGGCCAGATAGCCCACCACGTTCTTGCTCGGATCGTGCAGCTTCTTGGCCGCTTCGAGCATCTCATCGAAAGACTTGGGATAGGCGATCCCCTTGGCCTGGAATAGCTCCTTGTTCCAGTAGAGCATCCAGAAGTCCACCTTGATCGGGACCGAGCAAATCCGGCCTTCGGTGTCGGTGGCATACGCTTTCGCGCCGGGCGAGAAGTCGTCCCAGTCGAACTCCGCCGGGGTCATCGTGGGGTCTTTGAGATAGTCGCGCAGGTCCAAAGTCCACTTGTTCTTGGCAAACATGCGCTTGTGGACGTGGTACGAGTAGTGGCAGACATCGAACGAGGTGGCGCCGGCGTTGAACTCCATGACCTGCTTCTGCCGCGCCTGCTGTTCGGGGATCTGCTCGGCGCCGACCGTGATGCCGGTCAGCTCCTCGAATTCCTTGTGGTTCTTCATCAGGACGTCCACCAGGTTGCCCTGCGTGAAGGTGATCTCGATCTTTTCGCCCTTGAAGCGCTGCCAGTTGAAGGCAGCCGGCGCAGCGGCGGTCGGGGCAGCAGCCTTGGCCGGCGCGGCGGTTGGGGCGGCAGCCTGGGGGGGGGCGGCGGGCGCCGGCGTGCAGTTTGCCAATAGCGGCAGCGTCGCCAACCCAACGCCTACTGTAGCGGACCTCTTGAAAAATTCGCGACGAGATACGGACGTGATAGCCATTGCACTCCTCCTTGTGTGAACCTGGCACTTCCCAGGATCGTGAACTTCTTAGGCACTATTCTACACCCACAATCGTTTCTTGCCAAGCCCCGAATTATGGCGCAGCCGAATTTCTGAGGATCCTCCTTCGTTCGTTGCTGACTCTTGAAACATGCCGTAAATAGAGAGTAACATCACGACGATCCGTTGTCAAACATTGCACCATAGAGCTTTCGCACCGTATCAAAGGTATTGAAGCTCATTGCGCTGATTATTCGCCATACATCTCATCTGTGAAACGCCGCGTGTCTTGATATTCAGACGCGCCCAACGACCTGGGGTTCACCTGCGGCTGCGCCAGTGAGCCTCCCGCGGCCACCGCGCGACCGGCGACCATGAGAGTGGACCGTTTACGTTTATTGCCGAACCACCAACGGCAAATAGATGTTCCAACCACCCCCGCCCTGTGCTTCGAATGCGCCAGCATCACACGCACTGCCTTGTGGGCGGATGACAGCGCGTTGGTCAGTGGTGATTGTCGTGCCGCACCCATGCGTGCCGGTTGGCACTGCGTCAATCGCCGAACTGCCTGCCAGCAAAAGGAGCGTCTGCGTGTTGCCGCCGTTGTTGCCGAGTGAACCCAGGTTCGGATTCATCGTGATGAGATTCGCACACGTCGTACCGCTCGGACAACCGTTTTGCACCACACTGTGCGTAATCGAAATGGCGGTTGTGCCCGCACCGCTCTTGGCGACGAGCGTTGGGGAACCAGTCCAAAGAATCGAATTCTGCACCGTCACGGTATATTGCGTACCAACGTTAACATTGTACGCGTGGATCGCCCCGCCGCTGGCTGCCGTCGCCGCGGTGTTGCTGAAAAACGTGACGTGCGTGAGGGTTGGGCTGGAGCGGGAAGAATAAACTGCGCCGCCCACCGTCGAGGTCGTATTGCTGTAGAATGTGACGTTCACCAGGGTCGGGCTACTGTTGAAAATGCCCAATCCGCCGCCGGGACCGAAATTCCAGTTGTTCCCAAACGTCACGTTGACCAAGGTCGAATTGCCGTTCCAGTTTGCCATCCCGCCGCCGGTGTTGCTGTAAAACGTGACGTCGGTCAAGGATGGAGTACCGTTGTCGGTGTACAGTCCGCCGGCGTAACCGTTGCTGATGCGATTGCTGTCGAACACCACATTCGTCAGCGTGGGATTGCCCCCTGAGGTGAACATGCCACCGCCATTGCCCCACGCGTAATTCGAGACGAAAATGAGATTTGCCAAGGTCGGACTCCCGCTCTCGTTGTACAAACCACCGCCAGCTTCCAGTAATGTGCCAAACTTGGCGTAGCCGCCGGTGATCGTAAATCCATCCAATACTGCCGTACTGTCCGTGCCACTCGCGGTGACCACATGCCACACATTGTCGGTGGCCGCGCCGATCGTGCCAATGTCGCCGCTGAGCGTCGTCACGTTCGTCGTCCAGTGGCGTTGCTCGCGCGTGGACTCGGCGCCGAGAAAGCCGCCGTATACGCCCACACCGCTTTTGAGTTGAAAAGTTGCACTGCGAGTTATACCGGTGGTTGGCTTATACGTGCCGGCGGCGACCCAGATCTCATCGCCCGAGGTTGCACCGGTCAGCGCGGTTTGCAGTCCACACGCGTTCGCCCAACTCGAGCAATCGCCGGCGCCGGTCGCGGTTGGTTTGGCGTAAAGAATACCCGCGGCGTGCGTCAGTAGCGCAAACGATGAAAACAGGATAGACACAAGTCCGGCAAGGACGATTTTCAGGATACTGTGCTGTAACATGAGATACCCCCTTGTGAAAACAGATTTTAAAGGTGTTTCTTGGCAGGGGCAACCGGCCGATTGCCTCTACAATACTTTACCAGATACCCGGCAACAGCCGGGGTCAGAAGCTTGTCCCAGGACTTGGCGTTCTCATATTGCATGAAGCGGGCACGCTCAGCGAGCAGGTCGGGGTGACGCCGGGCAGCCAACACTCGGCTGATGGCAAAGCCCAAGATGCCAATGATGGCATAGACCCAGCCTTCCCACCAGTTCCAGCGCCAGGAGATCAACAGTGGCAGGAATGGCATGACAGCGACGAAAAACAACATCTGGACAAGGACACGCAGGGAGATCGGCTTATGCTGATTGTTAATTATTTACCTCCGCTGACCTGACGGTCAGGCGCCGCCACCCTGTGCCAGGAGGAAATGCCACTGGGCGAATGCGCTCCGGCAGGCGTCGGACCTGCCAATCACGTTCTGGCCGCGGCAGTCCCGGCGTCGGTGGGGATGGCGGCGGCGGTGGCGGCGGTCACCGCGTAAGTGGCGGCGTGCCGGGCATGATCGGCGACGTGGGCGGTTGCGGCGGCGTGATCGGCGGCGCGGGCGGCGGCATGGGCCGCCAATGCCGCCTCGCGTGCCTTGCTCATCGCTAACTCGCCACGCGCCCAAGCGCGCCCTGCTTCGAGGGCTTTGCGAGGTCGGTCGTCCTTCGAGCACCTCTCCTCGAAGTATGGGAGCACGCGCTCGGCGCAGTCGGCCGCCCAGAGCATCAATGACCTGTGGTCCTGTTCGTCGAGGCGCTTGGCGTGTTCAATCTGCATCTCGCCCCCTTCTACCCAACGGCCTGAGGTTTACCTGCGGCCGCGCCAGCAAGCCTCCCGCGGCCCTCCGCGCGACCGGTGCAGCCGGCAGGTAACAGCGATCACATCTTTACCTTCGGATAAGCGGCAAGTAGAGAATCTTAGTGCTGCGCGCGCAGCGGGGTACTCGGGTCGAGGGTGAAAGCGACCGTGGCGCTGGGATTGACACTGACCGGCGCAACGGAGTGTCCCGCGCCCGCCTGGCCGGTGTTGAGCCTGAAGGCCACCCCCCCTGCGCTGTCCACGGCCAGCGCATTGGTGAGCACGCGTCCGTTCACCGTGACCGTTGCCGTGCCGCCAGCCGGAAAGCCAGCGCCAGACAAGGTAAAGTAACTGCCCGGCTTGCCCGTGGCATGATTGATCAGCAGCGAGGATGGAATGCCAGACGGCGCATACCGGGCAATGTTGCTCGAGAGTTTAGGACCAGCCATGTTAAAGGAGCCACCCACATACAGGCGGTTGCTGCTGTCTACCAGCAAGGCACTGACATGACCACTCGTGTCACTGCCCAGCGGAGACCAGTTGCTGCCATCCCAGCGCGCCACGCTCCA